>JALHNN010000485.1 GCA_022843505.1 Sulfuritalea sp. | reverse complement strand
AATCCAGCGGCAGCACGCCGAAGCGCTGGCACATGCCGAGGTTGAAGGCCGGCGTCGCCTTGACCCACTTGCCGTCGAGCAGCAGGCTGACGTAGCCGTGCCAGGCGAAGAGGTCGGTGCCCATCAGCCGCGTCAGCTTCTCGGTCGAGAGGTGGTTCTTGACGTCGGCGAAGCCGGGCCGCGCCGGGATGCCGATGGCGCGCAGGCAGGCGCAGTAGAGGATGGCCTTGGGCACGCAGTAGCTGGCACCCTTGATCACCGTGGTGCTGGCGCGCATCGCTTCGCGCTGCATGCTGCTGGCGTAGGGGTCGTAGCGGATGTCGTCGCGCACGGCGTAGTAGAGGTTCAGCGCCTTGTCCTTCGCCGTATCGCCAGCGCCGACTTTCGCTGCGATGAACTCGCGCACGGCCGGGTGCTCGTGGTCGATGAATTCCGTGGCCGCGAGCCACTCGGGCTTGATCGCGCTCATGCTGCCTCGGGCCAGGCCCGGTTGAGCAGGCTCGCGAAATCGGTGTTCGCCGCCAGCGTGCCGAAGGAGGCGCCCCAGTGGCCCGGCGCCAGGCGCGAGGCGCAGAAGGCTTCGGCCACCGGCGCCGGCGCGTGGCGCAGCAGCAGCGCGCCCTGCATCGCCAGGGCGATGCCCTGGGTCAGTTCGCGCGCACGGATCTCGATCTCCTGCGGGTTCGAGAGCGCCTTCTGCAATGCACCGACGAAGGCGTCGAAGCTGCGGTTCCTGCCCAGCGCCGGGGTGATCTCGGCGGTCAGCACCTCGATGCTCCTCGGGTGGCGCGCCATGGCGCGCAGGGTGTCGAGGCACATCACGTTGCCCGAGCCTTCCCAGATCGAATTCAGCGGGCTTTGCTCGAACAGGCGCGGCATCGGGCCTTCATCGACGTAGCCGTTGCCGCCGTGCACTTCCATGGCCTCGGCCACCAGGGTCGGGCAGCGCTTGCAGATCCAGTATTTCGCCACCGGGGTGAGGATGCGCCGCAGCAGGCTTTCGGCTTCGTCCGTCTGGGCGTCGAAGGCGCGCGCCAGGCGCATGGACAGCGCCGTGGCCGCCTCGACTTCGAGCGCCATGTCGGCGAGCACGTTCTTCATCAGCGGCTGGTCCTTGAGCAGTTTGCCGATGGCGGCGCGCAGGGACGTGTGGTGCATGGCCTGCGACAGCGCGGATCGCATGATGCCGGTGCTGCCGATCGCGCAATCCAGCCGCGTATAGACGCCCATCTCCAGCACGGTCGGGATGCCGCGGCCCTCCTCGCCCACCAGCCAGCCCATCGAGCCCCAGAACTCCATCTCGGTGCCGGCATTCGAGCGGTCGCCCAGCTTGTCCTTGAAGCGCTGGATGCGCATTTCGTTGAGCCGTCCGTCCGGCGTCCAGCGCGGCACGAAGAAGCACGACAACCCCTTCGCCGTCTGCGCCGTGACGAGGAAGGCGTCGCACATCGGCGCCGAGAGGAACCACTTGTGGCCGGTGAGGCGCCAGCTGCCGTCGCCGTTGGCTTCGGCCCGAGTGGTGTTGGCGCGCACGTCAGAGCCGCCCTGCTTCTCGGTGAGGCCCATGCCTATCATCACGCCCGCCTTCTGGTCGGCCGGGATGAAGCGCTTGTCGTAGTCGCGCGAAAGCAGTTTCGGCATCCACTCGCGGGCCAGTTCCGGCACGTGGCGCAGCGCGGGCACCGCGCCGTAGGTCATGGTGGTCGGGCACAGCGAGCCGCATTCGATCTCGGCGAACATCACGTAGGCGGCGGCACGGGCGACATGGGCGCCGGGCTTGGGCTCGGCCCAGGGGCCGGTGTCGCAGCCGTGGCGCTTGAGCCAGCCCAGGCATTCGTGCCAGGAAGGATGGAACTCGACCTCGTCGCGGCGGTTGCCGTAGCGGTCGAACAGCTTCAGCACCGGCGGGAAGGCGTTGGCCAGCCGGCCGTGCTCGATCCATTCCGCGCTGCCGACTTCGGCGCCGCGCGCCAGAAGCCAGTCGTGGGCCCAGCCGGCGCCCTGCTGCCTGACGGCTTCCTGCAGCGGCAGGTTGCTCGCATAGGCGTTGTAGTTCTCCAGCGCACGGGCCTGGTTCAGCACTTCGTGCGTGGCGGTCATGATGGGTGGTGTGGGAATCATGCGGAACCCTCCTTGCGCAAGCGCGCAATTCTTGTCCCGGCCCCCTTCCTTGTCAAGCAAGCGCTTGCTTGGTAGCATGCCCGGCTTTCGCTGCCCCGGGGGAAACCATGTTCACGATTCCGCGCACCCTGTTCGACGAAGACCACGACGCCTTCCGCGACACCGCCCGCCGCTTCATGGAGCAGGAGGTCGCCCCCCATCACGCGCGCTGGGAGGAGCAGACCCACGTCGATCGCGAGATCTGGACCAAGGCCGGCGCGGCCGGTTTCCTCTGCGCGACCATGCCCGAGCAGTACGGCGGCGCCGGGGTGGACAAGCGCTTCTCGGTGGTGGTCATGGAAGAGGCGGCGCGCATCAACGCCACGGGGCTGGGCTGGGGCCTGCATTCGGAGATCGTCGCGCCCTACCTGCTGCACTACGGCAGCGAGCACCTGAAGCAGAAATACCTGCCGAAGATGGCCAGCGGCGAGATGATCGCGGCCATCGCCATGACCGAACCGGGGGCCGGCTCCGACCTGCAGGGCGTGCGCACCACGGCGGTGAAGGACGGCGAGCACTACATCCTCAACGGCTCGAAGATCTTCATCACCAACGGCTACCTTTCCGACCTGGTGATCGTGGTGGCCAAGACCGATCCGGCCAAGGGGGCGAAGGGCACCAGCCTCTTGGTGGTCGACACCTCGATGGCCGGCTTCAGCAAGGCCAAGCCGCTGCACAAGGCCGGCATGAAGGCGCAGGACACCTGCGAGCTCTATTTCGACAACGTGCGCGTGCCGGCCGAGAACCTGCTCGGCGAGGAAGGCAACGGCTTCATCTACCTGATGCAGGAACTGCCCTGGGAGCGCCTGCAGATCGCCGTGATCGCCAT
>JALHNN010000484.1 GCA_022843505.1 Sulfuritalea sp. | reverse complement strand
GTGCAGCAGGACGAAGGGATTGTCCAGGATGGCGATCTGCTTGTCCGGATTGTTGATGAAGTAGGGCGACAGGTAGCCGCGGTCGAACTGCATGCCTTCGACGACTTCGAGTTCGCTTTCCAGCGACTTGCCGTCTTCGACGGTGATCACGCCTTCCTTGCCGACCTTGTCCATCGCGTCGGCGATGATCTTGCCGATCTCGGCGTCGGCGTTGGCCGAAATCGAGCCGACCTGGGCGATTTCATTGGTCGTGGTGCAGGGCTTGGAATTCTTCTTGAGTTCTTCGACGACGGCGGTGACCGCCTTGTCGATGCCGCGCTTCAGGTCCATCGGGTTCATGCCGGCGGCGACATACTTCATGCCTTCGCGGACGATCGACTGGGCCAGAACGGTGGCGGTGGTGGTGCCGTCACCGGCGACGTCGGAGGTCTTGGAAGCGACTTCCTTGACCATCTGCGCGCCCATGTTCTCGAACTTGTCCTTGAGTTCGATTTCCTTGGCGACGGAAACGCCGTCCTTGGTAATGGTCGGGGCGCCGAAGGAGCGCTCCAGAATCACGTTGCGGCCCTTGGGGCCGAGGGTCACCTTGACGGCGTCGGCAAGAATGTTGACACCACGAACCATGCGCTGACGAGCGGAGTCGCCGAATTGAACTTCTTTAGCTGCCATTTGTATGTATCTCCTGAAATTCTGTAGGGATCAGAGCTCAACCACGCCCATGATGTCTTCTTCACGCATGACCAGCAGCTCGTCGCCATCGACCTTGACGGTCTGGCCGGAGTACTTGCCGAACAGCACGCGGTCGCCCACCTTGAGCGACATCGGGCGAACCTTGCCGTCCTCCTGGATCTTGCCGTTGCCGACGGCGGTGACCAGGCCCTGATCGGGCTTCTCGGCGGCCGTGTCGGGAATCACGATGCCGGAAGCGGTTTTCTTCTCTTCTTCGAGACGCTTGACGATCACGCGGTCATGCAAAGGACGAATTTTCATGGACTTGCTCTCCTCTTCAAAGGACGGTTACAGACAAGAAACCTGAGCGGCGATGCCGCCGGGCGAACATGGGACGAGTCCTGCTAGCACTCGCCAATAACGAGTGCTAATAATAGGGCCTAATTCGCCCTTCTTCAAGAGGGGAGAGGAAATTTCGACCGAATCTCGGTCGGCATCCGTGCATCTGGTAGCTGTTTTGTTACTTCTTCTACTACGGGATTGTCGTTACGTAGTAACCGCAGCTAATTGCGTTAAACACGGATTTCCCTGATTTAGCCATCGGTAGATCATGGTCTTTCTGCAGATCCTGCGCTTGTCGGGACTTATTCCGTGCGTGGTTGCGACCAATTTCAATCAGGGAGAAAACAAAATGCTCAACAATCTGAAAATCGGGGTTCGCCTTGGCATCGGCTTTGCCGTCGTCCTGTTCCTGCTGGCCGTGGTGGCGGTGCTTTCCGTTACCCGGCTGGGGGAACTCAACCACGAGGTCGATGACCTGGTCAATGACAAGTATCCGAAGACCATCGACGCCATCGATATCGTGCGCGCCATGAACCAGGTGGCGCAGATCAACCGCAACCTGCTGCTCATCACCGACCCGGCTGAAACCCAGAAGCAGCTGACGCGGATGACGGAGCAGCGCAAGATCATCTCCGACAACATCGACAGCCTGGAAAAGAAGATCACTTCCGAGGCTGGTAAAAAGCACCTTGCGAAGATGAAAGACACCCGCGCGGCATATGTGGCGGGTCTGGATAAATATCTCGGCATGGTGCAGCGCGGCGAGCGCGACAACGCCATGAAGCTGCTTTTCGGTGAGATGCGCCCCCTGACCGACGCTTACGTGTCCTCCATTCGGGAATTGATCGACTTCCAGGACAACCTGATGAAGAAGGCCGGCAAGGATGCGGCCGAGACCTACGCCAGTGCCCGGCTGCTGGTAGTCGCGCTGTCGATTGCCGCCCTGCTGCTGGGCCTGGGCATCGCCTTTTTTATCACCCGCAGCATCACCCGGCCGGTGAATGAGGCGCTGGAAGTGACGCAACGCATGGCCGACGGTGACCTGACGGTGAAGATCGACGACCTGAGCAAGGACGAGATCGGCAAGATGCTCGCCGCGCAGCAGAACCTGATTGCCAAGCTGAACCAGATCATCGGCGAAGTGAAGGGCGCGGCCGACGCGCTGGCCAACGCCTCGGGCCAGGTCTCGGCCACGGCCCAGTCGCTGTCGCAGTCGAGTTCCGAGCAGGCTGCCTCGGTCGAAGAGACCACCGCCAGCATCGAACAGATGACCGCCAGCATCACCCAGAACACCGAGAACGCCCGTGTCACCGACAACATAGCCACCCAGTCCTCGGCCCAGGCCGAGCAGGGCGGCAAGGCGGTCAAGGAAACCGTCGAAGCCATGAAGTCGATCGCCGGCAAGATCGGCATCATCGACGACATCGCCTACCAGACCAACCTCCTGGCCCTGAACGCCGCCATCGAAGCCGCCCGCGCCGGGGAACACGGCAAGGGCTTTGCGGTCGTGGCCGCGGAAGTGCGCAAGCTCGCCGAACGCAGCCAGGTCGCCGCCCAGGAAATCGGCCAGCTCGCTGGTTCCTCGGTGAAGATGGCCGAGCAGGCGGGTAAGCTGCTCGACGAGATGGTGCCCAGCATCAAGAAGACCTCGGACCTCGTTCAGGAGATCGCCGCCGCCAGCCAGGAGCAGAGTGCGGGCGTGGGCCAGATCAACGGCGCCATGGGGCAGCTCAACAAGGCCACGCAGCAGAACGCCTCGGCCTCGGAAGAGCTCGCCGCCACCTCCGAAGAAATGGGCGGCCAGGCCGCGCAGCTGCAGGAGCTGATGGAATTCTTCAAGATCGAGTCGCAGGGACGAGTCGGCGCTGGCAGTACGGCAAAGAAGGCCCGTCCGGCGGCCAAGCCGGCCGCTGCGCCCGCCACCCGGACGGCGCGCTCGGCCGTGGCCGAGCCGGCGGCCGGTGCCGACTTCGAGCGCTTCTGAA
>JALHNN010000483.1 GCA_022843505.1 Sulfuritalea sp. | reverse complement strand
GGTAAAACCCTTTTGCAGCTTGGTCATATGGATTCTCCTAGAGAAGAAGCGCGACGGTTGTCGCTGACAGGACTAAAGCACAAAACATGCCACGGCTGGAAATCGTGTTCACCTTACTGGACTTGGCAGAGACCGGATCTCGCCTGGCCGAAGTGACAAAAATCGTCAGTCAGGTGCGAAACTTGGTCAGTCGGTACGTTCAGGCACCCGATAGGGAGCCAACTCAGTGTGAAATCAATGACGCCTCGTCGACCTGGTCGATCTGACCAGGGTCAAGGAATTGCTCCGCGTACCGGCGGTAAACGCCCTGCCGGACAAATACGTCGAAGAGGTCCGGATCGATGTGGCCGTTCTTCCTGAAGTTGGCCATGATGGACATGGCCTGTGAAAGCTTCATTCCCGCCTTGTAAGGACGGTCGCGGGCGGTCAGGGCCTCGAAGATGTCGGCAATGCCCATCATCCGCGCCTGCCAGGACATCTGCTCGCGGGTCAGGCCCTTCGGGTAGCCCTTGCCGTCCATGCGCTCGTGGTGGCCGCCGGCGTACTCCGGCACCCTTGTCAAATGGCGCGGCCATGGCAGTTGCTCGAGCATCTTGATGGTGGCGACGATGTGGTGGTTGATGATGTCGCGTTCCTTCAACGTCAGCGTGCCGGCGCGTATCGTCAGGTTGACCACCTCGTCGGCGGTGAGGAACTCGGTTTCGACGGCATCGACATTGCGCCATTTCCGGCTGCTGCCGATGTTGCGCACCCGCTGCAGGTCCGCCTCGGTCATCGCCTCGCCGCCGATATTGGCTTTGCGCAGGAAATCCCGGTCCTCGTCGAGGACGCGCACCTCGTCCTGGTAGTCATGCAGTATGGCCTCGTCGGCCTTGCTGAGGCCGCCGCCGCGCAACGCGAGTTGCCGGCGCAGCGCGGAAATCTCCGCGTCGCGCTTGAGCACTTCGAAGCGCGTGTCGATCAGGTGGATGCGGTCGAACAGGGTCTGCAGCTTGGTCGCCTTGTCGACCACGTGCACCGGCGTGGTGACCTTGCCGCAGTCGTGCAGCAGGCCCGCGATCTTGAGTTCGTAGCGATCTCGCTCGTCCATGCGGAATTCGCCAAGCGGACCTTCCCTGGTTTCATCGGCAGCTGTCGCCAGCATCATGGTCAGGGCAGGAACGCGCTGGCAGTGTCCGCCGGTATAGGGCGACTTTTCATCGATTGCAAGGTTGATCAGGTTGATGAAGGACTCGAAGAGTTCTTCAAGCTGGGTGATCAGCAGGCGGTTGGTCAGGGCGATGGCGGCCTGCGAGGCGAGCGACTCGGCAAGGCTCTGGTCCGCCGAGGAAAACGGCTTGACGGCTTTGGTCGCCGGGTCCAGGGCGTTGATCAGCTGCAGCACGCCGATGATCTCGCCTTCGTGGTTTTTCATCGGCACAGTGAGGAAGGACTGGGAGCGATAGCCGGTGCGTTCGTCGAAGCGCCGGGTGCCGGAAAAGTCGAAGCCGGCCTCGGTGTAGGCGTCGGCGATATTGACGGTCTTGTCGTGGATTGCCGCATAGGCCGCGACCATGGAATCGTTGGGGTCGCCCTTCTCGTTGGTCAGCGGCAGGTTGGGAAAGTTGATCGCGTTGCCGGTGGTGCCGCCCATCGCAATATGCAGCGAATCGGTGCGCAGGATCTCGAAGCGCAAGGCTTTGCCGTCTTCGGTCATGCGGTACAGGGTACCGCCGTCGGCGTGGGTGATGGTCTTGGCGGCGATCAGGATGGACTCGAGCAGGCGATTGATGTCGCGCTCTTTGGAAAGCGCGGCACCGATCGCATTCAGCTGCTCGAGGCGGCGGAACAGGTCGCTCGACGTATCCATGCCTACTCCCTACTTGATGCAGACGGCGCGGACCTGCTTGAGGTCGGTCACTCCCTGCAAGGCCTTCTCCAAGCCGTCCATCTTCAAGGTCAACATGCCATCTTCCAGCGCCTGAGCAAACAGCTGCACGACCCGGGCATGCTCCTGGATCAGCTTCTTCAGGGGCTCGGTGCCGATCATCAGTTCGTGAAGGCCGACGCGGCCCTTGTAGCCGCTGCCGCCACAGGTGTCGCAGCCTTTGGCGCGGGCAAACACGAACTTGCCGTCCTTGCCGTAGTCTTTCAACAGGCGTTGCTTGGTCGCCTCCATGGCACCGACCTGATCCTTCTTGAAGGTCTCGGTGTTAATCAGCTCGCTGCAATACTCAATCATGAACAGCCGCACTTCCTCGTCATCCGGCGTGTAGAGCTCCTTGCACTTGCACAGACGCTTGGCCAGGCGCTGCGCCAGGATGCCGAGCAGGGCGTCGGCGAAGTTGAACGGGTCCATACCCATGTCGAGCAGGCGGATGATGGATTCCGGCGCGCTGTTGGTGTGCAGCGTGGCGAACACCAGGTGGCCCGTCAGCGAGGCCTCGATGCCGATGCCGGTGGTCTCGGCGTCGCGCATTTCGCCGACCATGATGATGTCGGGATCGGCACGCAGGAACGCCTTCATGACCGTGGCAAAGTCGATCACCTTCTTGTTGACCTGGCACTGGCGCAGGCCCTTCTGGGTGATTTCGACCGGATCCTCGGCGGTCCAGATCTTGGTATCGACGGTATTGAGGTAGCCGAGAACCGAGTGCAGCGTCGTCGTCTTGCCGGAACCGGTCGGGCCGCAGACGAAGAACAGGCCGTAAGGTTTGGAGATCGTGGACTTGAGTTTGGCCAGGTTGGTCGGCAGCACGCCCAGCTTGTCGAGTGGAATCGGTTCGCCGGCAGCGAGAATACGCATCACGACGTCTTCGACGCCTCCGGTGGTCGGCAGGGTCGCGACGCGCAGTTCGATGTCGAGCGGACCGAATTTCTTGAACTTGATCTTGCCGTCCTGCGGCTTGCGGCGCTCGGCGATGTCGAGGTCACACATGATCTTGAGGCGCGCCACCATGGCGTTGCGATAGCTGGCCGGAACTTCGATGTACTTCATCAACGAGCCGTCCTTGCGGAAAC
>JALHNN010000482.1 GCA_022843505.1 Sulfuritalea sp. | reverse complement strand
GCCGACTCCTCTGACGCAATCCTCCTGATCGACGGCACGGGCGTCTTCGTCGAATGCAACCAGGCCGCCCTCGATCTGCTGAAAATGACCCGAGAACAGTTTCTCCTGCTGCCGCCGGCGCGGATTTCACCCGAGTATCAGCCGGACGGACGACGTTCCGCCGAGTCCGCACCGGAAATGATCGCCCTGGCCTACAGCAAGGGACTGCATCGCTTCGACTGGACCTGCATCAATGCCGAGGGAGGCGAGTTCATCGTCGAGGTGTCGCTGATGCCCATCGTCGTCAAGGGGCAGACCATGCTGCACACGTCATGGCGCGACATCACGGCCCGCAAGCAGGCCGAGGCCGAGCTCTACCGGCATCGCCACCACCTCGAAGAGCTCGTGGCCGCACGCACCGCCGAGCTGGAGCAAGAGCGCGCCAGCCTCGAAGAGCGTGTGCGGCAGCGAACCAGCGACCTGTTCCGCAGCCGGGAAAGACTCAGCGAAGCACAGCGCATTGCCCGCATCGGCAACTGGGAACTGGATCTCCTGAACAACGAGCTGGTCTGGTCCGACGAGGTGTTTCGCATCTTCGAGATCGACCAATCGCGCTTTGCCGCGACCTACGAATCCTTCCTGGCTGCCATCCATCCGGAAGACCGTGCCGCCGTCGATGGTGCTTACCGACGGTCATTGGCGACCCGCGAGCCCTATGGCATCGCCCATCGCCTGCGGATGCCTGACGGAAGGATCAAGTACGTTCAGGAACAGTGCGAGACGCGCTTCGATACCGAGGGCAAGCAGGTCCTTTTGATGGGGACAGTGCAAGACATCACCGAGCAGAAACTCGCCGAAATCGAGCTGGAGAGGCATCGCAATCAGCTCGAATCCCTGGTCGAGGAGCGCACCACCGCACTCACCATCGCCAAGGAGGCCGCCGAAGCCGCCAGCCGCGCCAAGAGTACCTTCCTCGCCAACATGAGCCACGAACTGCGCACTCCCCTGAACGGCATCATCGGCATGACCGACCTGGCGCTGCGCCATGCCGACGACCCGAAGCTCAGGGACCAGCTGGGCAAAGTGATCCACTCCTCGCACCACCTGCTCGCCGTGATCAACGACATCCTCGACATTTCCAAGATCGAGGCCGAGCGTCTGACGCTCGAATCCGTCGGCTTTACGTTCGGCCAGGTGCTGGAAAACATCCTCAGCCTGCTCGGTCACAAGGCCGAGGAAAAGCAGCTCGAACTGCTGGTCGACCTGGATCCGGGAATCTCCCGCCTGGCGCTACTCGGCGACCCGCTGCGCCTTGGCCAGATCCTGCTCAACCTGGCCGGCAACGCCCTCAAGTTTACCGAGCGGGGAACGGTCACCCTGCGCATCAGGCGGCTGGAAGACCGCCCCGCGGATGTGTTGCTGCGCATCGACGTGGTCGACACCGGCGTCGGTATCGCCAGCGAGGATCAGCCGCGCCTGTTCACGGCCTTCGAGCAGGCGGACGGCTCGATGACCCGCAAATACGGCGGCACCGGCCTCGGCCTGGCGATCAGCAAGCGCTTGGTGGGCTTGATGGGCGGTGAGATCGGCGTGAGCAGCGCGCCCGGGCAGGGCAGCAGCTTCTGGTTCACCGTGCGCCTGGCCAAATCCTGCGACGCCGTCCCGCCAGCGCCGACTTCCACCGGCAAGCCGGCCGATGAGCGTCTGCTTGACCAGCATTCCGGTGCCCGCATCCTGCTGGCCGAAGACGAGCCAGTCAATCAGGAGGTGTCACGCAGCCTGCTCACGGACGTCGGCCTCGTCGTCGATCTGGCCGACGACGGACTGCAGGCGCTCGATCTGGCAAGACGGCACGACTATGCCCTGATCCTGATGGACATGCAGATGCCGAACATGAATGGTGTGGACGCCACGCGGGCAATCCGGGCGCTGCCCGGCTACGTGCATACGCCGATTCTGGCGATGACCGCCAATGCCTACGACGAGGACAGGCAGATCTGCATCGATGCCGGGATGAACGACCACATCGCCAAGCCGGTCGATCCGGATCTGCTGTTCGAGACCTTGCTGAAGTGGCTGGCGCGGCCGCGGCGCTGAGCGCCAATCCGGATCGAGGCCAGGGGCCGGCGGCACACGCCCCGGCTCAGCAGCAGTTTCCCTTACCCTGTATCTGGATCGGCGGGCAGGGCACGGTGCCGTAGGAGCAGAAGACGCAGCAGTCGCCGGGTTTCGGCTTGAGCAGCACGTGGCAGCCCGTACACTCGTAGAACCACTGGCAGGCATCGGTGGGCATGGTTTCGGTCTTGACGTGGCCGCAGTGCGGGCAGGTCAGCGTGGATAGCAGGACGGTTTCGATCGCCATGCGTGATTGTCGCAAAAGTCGGCGCTGGCGCTACGGCGATCGGCGTTGCCGGATGGCGCCGTGGTCGAGCCGGCGTTCCTGCCCCGGCGGGAGCCGGCGCGAGGCATCGCGGCAGTTCAGCATGGCCATGCTTTGCCGGCCTCGGCAAGCTGGCGCCCGAGGCGTTCGACATCCTCGATGCGATCGACATCCCACAGGGTCAGCGGTTCCGACCAGTGCCAGCCGAGATCGGCCAGGCGCTGACGGGTGCGCCGCATGACGTCCGCGCCGCCCCAGGCGATGCCGGCGAACAGCTCGGGCGCCGCGCGTCGCATGGCAATCAGCACGTAGCCGCCGTCCTCGGCCGGTATCGCCACGGCATCCTGCTGGGCAAGTTCGTGGGCGACCTGGCGCAGCAGAGCTGGCGTCAGCGCCGGGCAGTCGGTGCCGATCACGATCACGCCGTCCGGGGTCATTGCCGTCTCGGCGGCACGGTGCATGCGCAGGCCGAGGTCGCCCGTGGCTTGCGCATGGCGCCGCACGGCGCCGTCCGCGGCGCAGGCAAGGAACTCCGGATGGTCGATGTCGCCGGCGCAGAACAGCTGCACGGGGCCCAGCTCCGCCGCGCGTGCCGTGGCCACCGCCCGCCGCAGCATCCAGGCGGCCAGCCCGGCCGCGCCCGCG
>JALHNN010000481.1 GCA_022843505.1 Sulfuritalea sp. | reverse complement strand
GTCGCTTCAAGGATGCGTCGGGCACGCTCACTCCAGGCTAAAACGAGCGACTTCTTCGCGCGTATGCGGCTTCAGGTCGATGCTGCGCTCGCCCATGAATACCCGCACACCGGAGGCCCGGCCTATCCAGAGTTGGAAGGGCGGAGCACCTTCGACATTGTGGCGCGTTCCGGCCGCATACTCGCCGACCAGCACCACCTTCTGGGTTGAATCGCGGACCTCGATCCAGGAGCGATCGTCAAACTCGATCCGCAGTCCGCCGGCGGCGGGCGCTGCCGTCACCGCAGGCGAAGATTCCGGAGGATTGGCGGCTTTGACGGTCGCCGCCGGAGTGGCGACGATCACAGCCGCACCGGCATCTGCCCGGGGTGCCAGTGCGGCGCTTGCAGTCGAAGCGGCAGGACGCTCGAGGGCAAGGTTATCGGCCGCGGTATCCAGATACCAGTAGCCCACCGCAAGCAGCACCAACCCTCCGAGTACTGCGGCAATCACGCGCGACGGCAGCCGCTCCGCGATTCCCGGCTGGTCGGCTTCCCCCATGTTGGTGGGCGGTCTGACGTCCGCCTCGGGAACCGGCACGGCGGGCTCCAGCAATGCGAGCAGGGGCGAAGGATCCAGCTTTAGGAATTTCGCATAGTTGCGCACCAGGCCGCGTACCGAGGTCGGGCCGGGCAGGCTCGCGAAATCGTCTCGTTCCAGCGCTTCGATCTGATGCGCGCTGAAGCGGATAACCTGGACGACGTCCGCGATGGAGTCGCCCCGGGCTTCGCGCGCTTCGCGCAATCTCGCCCCCAGGCTGCGCGAATCGACCGGCGGCGGCTCTGGCACTACCGGCATCGCGGGAGATTCCGCTTCCAGGCTTTCGCTCACTCGAACTGTCCTTGACCGAGCAGACGCTGCTCCGGGCTACCCGGAAAACGGCGCCGCAACTGGTTTGCGTAGCGGGCTTCCGCCTCGCGGTTGCCCAGCTTGCGCTCGACACGGACCGCCAGCCAGAGCACTTCGGCAGTTGGCTCAACCAGCCGCTCGATATCCGCGATCCACTGCTTCGCTGCCGGATAGCGCCCCTGCCGGAAGCTCAGTTCGGCCAATGAAAGCAGGGCAACGGTGTTCGCTGGCATCAGCCGCAGTGCCGTCAGCAGATAATCCTCCGCGGCCTTGTCGTCCCTGATTTTTTGGGCGCATATTCCGGCATTGGTGTATGCCTTGGTCGGCGCGACATACAGGGGGTTCTTGGCAGCGGCCATGAACTGGGCGATCGATTGCTTCTCGCGACCGTTCTGGCAAAGGAACCAGCCGTAGTTGTTGCTGATCTCGGGATCGCCCGGCGCCAGACGCATCGCCTTCTGGAAATTCTCCTCGGCCAGCCGCGGTTCGTTGAGCAGCATGTGTGTCATGGCCAGGAGATTGAACGCCGGCGCATAGTTCGGGTCCGCAGCCAGTGCAAGCCGAGCTTCCTCCATGGCAATGGCCGCACTGCCTTCGAGATAGTAGAGCGAGCCAAGCTCGGTGTGGGTCTTGGCGCGCTGCTGCTGTTCATTCGATGCCGGCTGGGCCAGCACCGCCTGCTGGGCTCCCTCGCCGGTGCCTCCCCCAGTGGTCGTGCATGCGGCGAGAACCGCTGCGAACAGAGGCAAGGCGGCATGTCTCCAGATCATTGCATCTCCAGTCGGGTGTGGGGGCCGGCCAACCGGCGCGACATGACGACGGTGCGCCGCGACCTGTCCTGCACCTTGCCGGCAAGCTGCCCGCAGGCGGCGTCAATGTCGTCGCCACGCGTCTTGCGCGTGGTGGTGACGACTCCGCCCTCGATCAGGAGGTTGGCGAAACGCCGCACCCGCTCCGCCGGCGAGCGACGAAAGCCGGAGGCGGGAAACGGATTGAAGGGGATCAGGTTGAACTTGCAGGGTACGTCGCGCACCAGATGAAGCAGCGCGCGGGCATCGGCATCGCTGTCATTCACGCTGTCCAGCATCACGTATTCGAAGGTGATGAAATCGCGCGGCGCATGCACCAGGTAGCGCCGACAGGCCGCCATCAGTTCTGCCAGCGGATACTTGCGGTTGATCGGCACCAGTTTGTCGCGCAGGCCATCGGTCGGCGCGTGCAAGGAAACAGCGAGAGCCACCGGGCAAGCCTCGGCCAGCCTGTCCATGGCCGGCACGATGCCCGAGGTGGACACCGTGACGCGACGGCGCGACAGACCGTAGGCATTGTCGTCGAGCATCAGACGCAGCGCAGGAACGAGGTTGTCGAAGTTGGCCAGGGGCTCGCCCATGCCCATCAGTACGACATTGCTGATGGTGCGCTCGCCGCCCGCGGCGGACCCCAAAGCGCGATTGACCTGCCAAAGCTGGCCGATGATCTCCGCCGTGCTCAGGTTACGGTTGAACCCTTGCCGTCCGGTGGAACAGAAGGCACATTCCAGCGCGCAGCCCGCCTGCGAGGAAACACAAAGCGTGCCGCGATCATCCTCGGGAATGAATACGGTTTCCACCGCGTTGCCATTGCCGACGTCGAACAGAAACTTGCGCGTACCATCGTCCGACAGCTTGTCGCTGAGAGTCGGCGCTGGGGACACGGCGGCCGCGGCAAGGAGTTTCTCGCGCAGCGACTTGGCGATGTCGGTCATCGCCGTGAAGTCATCCTCCCCGCGTTGATGGATCCAGCGCAAGACCTGGCGCGCGCGGAAAGGCTTTTCGCCCTGCTGCGCGAACCAGGCGCTCAGGCCTTCCGCATCGAAATCGAGGAGGTTGACGGGCATATTGGATCAGCGCGAATAGACGTTCAGCGCCGGGAAGAAATAGGCCACTTCGACGGCAGCGGTTTCCGGCGCATCCGAGCCATGAACCGCGTTGGCATCGATGCTGTCGGCAAAGTCGGCGCGAATGGTGCCGGCGGCCGCCTTCTTGGGATCGGTGGCACCCATCAGGTCGCGATTCTTGGCGATCGCGCCCTCACCCTCGAGCACCTGCACCATCACCGGGCCGGAAATCATGAACTCGACAAGATCCTTG
>JALHNN010000480.1 GCA_022843505.1 Sulfuritalea sp. | reverse complement strand
GTCCGGGATGGCGCAGGTGATCGCCGGATGCGAGATCACCCACTTGAGGAAGTACTGCGCCCAATTGGCGATGCCGAGCTCCTTGGCAAAATCCGGTAGCGGTCGGCCTTCGACCAGCTTGAACAGGCGCGCCTTCTCGAAGGGCATGTTGACCTGTACGGCAGTTCCCTTGTCGAGCGCGGCGGGCAGGATGCGCTCTTCGGCCAGCCGCGTCTGGATCGAGTAATGCACCTGGACGAAATCCAGGTTGCCGCGCTCGACGACCTGCGCCAGCGCCGGGAAGTAGGCCAGTTCGTGGTGGGTGGCGCCGAGGTAGCGGATGCGGCCTTCCTTTTTCCAGTTGGCCAGCACCGGCAGGATCTGGTCGACGTTGACCAGGCTGTGCACCTGCATGACGTCGATCTTCTCGCGCCACAGGCGCTGCATCGATTGCTCCAGGCTGCGCCGGGCGTGGCTGTCGTCGGCGAGGAACTCGCCGGTAGACCAGATCTTGTTGGTGATGAACAGCTGCTCGCCAATGCCCAGCGCCGTGGCGTAGTCGCCGACGCTGATCTCGCCGGTGCCGTAGAGCGGCGAGGTGTCCACCACGCGGCCGCCGCCGTCCCAGAAGCGCTTGAGGATACCGCGGATGTGCTCGCGCGGCTGGCCGGGCAGGACGTCGAAAGTGAGGTAGGTACCCAGGCCGATGGCGGGAATCATCTCGCCGCTGCGCGGAATCTTGCGCATGATCAGGTCGCCGCCTTGGGCCTGCGCCGTGCCCGGGAGCAGGGACAGGCCGGGCAGCGAAAGCGCGGCGGCGCCGGCGGCCGCGCCCTTGATGAAGTCGCGTCGGGAAAGGCAAGCGTTTGTCATTTCAGCGGTATCCATGGGCACTCCTTGCGGTGGTCAGGAATCCAGTCGGCGATAGATCAGCGCGAAGCGCGCCTGCTCGGCGACGCCAAAGTCGTCCGGGCCGTATTGCAGCAGCCAGTCGCCGGGCTTGCCCTGCAGCCGGTCGCCGCCGGCCGAGCGCTCGGCCGTGAAGGCCTCGGTCATCTGCCGCGCCAGCACCGGCAGGGGGCGCGCCCGATAGCGGCCGTCCTCGCCCATCGCCAGCGGCGGCTCCGGCTCGTACTTGGCGGCAAAGCGTTCGCGCGCCACGCTCCAGCGCGACCCGGTGGAGCCGGTGATGAGGGCATCGCCCGGCAGGTAGCGGTTGAGGCCTTCGAGGCTCTGCAACGCTCCGGCGGTGCGGGCAAATTCGACGCTGACGGTCTCGCTCTTGACGTAGCGCGCCGCCAGCGGATCGGCCGCGAGGTCGATGTCGTCCAGTTGCCGCATGCGGCTCAGGCCTTGGGCCAGAGGATCATCTGGGTGCAGCGGAAGAGCGCGATCTTCTTGCCGTTGGCTTCGTCGGTGACCACCGCATCCCAGACCTGGGTATTGCGACCGAGGTGCTGGCCGGTCGCGACGCAGGCGATGCCGCCCTCCATCACCGTGCCGAGGTGGTTGCTCTTCAGCTCGATGGTGGTAAAGGACTGCGCGCCCTTGGGCAGGTGGGCCAGGGTGGCGTAGCCGCAGGTGGTGTCGGCCAGCGCCACGATGCTGGCGGCGTGGAGGAAGTTGTTCGGCGCGAAGTGCAGCTTCTTCACCGTCATCCGGCTGCGCAGGGTGTTCTGCGACAGTTCCAGCATCTCGATGCCGAGATAGCCCGGCAGGTATTCGCCGCCGCGCTGGTTGAGCACGGCTATGGTGACATCCTCGCGCAACAGGGACATGGGGGTTTCCTCAGGGTTGGATGCCGAAGGCCTTGGCGATCATCAGTCGGGATTCGCTGCTGTCCCAGTCCCGGGCGCCGTAGTGCTTCGCGAGCACCTTGCCCTGGGCGTCGATCAGCAGGGTCAGCGGCAGGCGGTCGGCGCCGAGCATGTTCTCAAGTTCCAGCTTGGCGTCAATGAAGTTCTCGAAGCCGATGCCGGCGCGCTCGAGGAAGTCGTAGGCCTTTTCGGGATAGTCGTCGGTCGAGATGCCGATGACCTTGAAGGCCTTGCCCCGGGAGCGCTTCGCCAGCTTGTCGAGCGAAGCCATCTCGGCGCGGCAGGGGGCGCACCAGCTGGCCCAGACGTTGATGATCAGCGGCTTGCCGCGAAAGGACGAGAGCTTGGCCGGCGGCACCGTCAGTCCGTTGAGGCGCGCCTCGCGCAGCGTTCCGCCGACCGGCACTTCGCCCGGCGTCGCCGCCAGTGCGGTGGCGGAGATCAGCAACAGGAAGGAGCACAGGGCGAGCAGAGGTTTCATCATCTGGGAAAGGATTCTAGAACGAGTGCCAGATCCCGCGGCAAGCGGCGCGGCGAGAGTCACCGTACCGCCAGCGCCGACTCTTGCCATCAGCGCGGCGGCGGATCGAGCAGTTCCCGCAGCGTCCGGCCCGTGAACATACCGGTGTGATGGCGCAGCAGCTGCCCGTCGGCATCGACCACCAGCAACAACGGCAGCCGGTGTTCATCGAGGGGCCCCAGGTTGTCCTCCCCGCGCAGGGCGAAGGGAAACCTGGCGCCGCGCGCCGCCATGAAGCTGCGCAGCCCTGCCAGGTCGGCGTCGATGCCGACGGCGATCAGGTGGATGGCGGCGGCGTCGGGCGATGCGGCGAAGCGTTCGAACTCCCCCAGGCTCTTGCGCCAGGCCAGCGATGCCGGCGACCAGAAGACCAGCAGCGTGCGGCGCCCCCGGGCATCGTCCAGGGAAATGCGGTTGCCGTCCGGCAGGCTCGCGACGAGCCGGATGCGCTCGCCGACGGCGGGTGCCGCCGGCGCCAGCGACGCGGCGAGGCCCAGCACCAGGGCCAGGCTCAGTCGCCGCCGTTGCGCGGCAGCCCGGGATAGCGGCGTCGTGGTCATCCCTGCCAGCGCGGGTAGTCGGTATAGCCGGCGGCGCCAGGCGTGTAGAAGGTCTTCGGGTCCGGCGCGTTGAGCGAGGCGCCGGCCTGGATGCGGGCCGGCAGGTCGGGATTGGCGAGAAAACCGGTGCCGAAGGCCACGGC
>JALHNN010000479.1 GCA_022843505.1 Sulfuritalea sp. | reverse complement strand
ACGAAGGAGTCCTCGCCGCGCACGAAATTGAGGTCGCAGGCCCACAGCAGCTCGTCGTAGCGCCGCTGCGGCAGGAAGGGCAGCGGGTGGATGGAGAGCGCGCCGTCGCTTCGCGCTTGACCCGCGGCGCCCGGCAGCAGGAGGCGGACCGGTTTCGGCGCAGCGGCCAGGGCCGGCAGCAGCTCTGGCGCGCGGTGGCCGGGGTAGGCGAACAGCGAAATCATCAGTTCGCCCGGCGCACGTGGCGGCAGCCCGAACTCGGCACGAAACGCCGCTTCGTCGAAGGCGCCCCGGCGCCTGTCGTAGTCGGCTTCGCGCAGCAGGCCGCCGCTGCCGGCGCCGAAGCCGGGAAAGAAGAAGTGCTTGAGCAGCGGCAGGCGCGGGTGCGGCGAGGGCAGGCCATGGCAGCCGGCCACCCAGGCCTCGGCGGAGAGGTACTCGAGGTTCATCCACACCGGCTTCGGCGTCCGTTGCGCCATCGCCGCCACATAGCCGGCCGGCGGTTCGCAGGCGAAGGCTTCGATCACGATGTCGGCCGGCTCGGCCCCCTGCCACGGCGCTTGCCAGAGACTGACCTCGACCGGGCCGGCCGCGTGGTCGGGCGCGAGCTTCTGCAGCGGCGACAGGTCGTCGATCCAGAGCCGGACACTCCAGCCGTGTTCGAGGGCGAGCTGCCGCGCCAGGCGCCAGCAGACGCCGGCGTCGCCGTAGTTGTCGACCACGGCGCAGAAAATGTCGCAGCGGAGTTGGTTCGCATTCATCAAGCCGGTATCCTAGCCGAATGAACAGCCTGCTCGAATGCACCGCCTGTCCGCGCCTCGCCGGCTTCCTCGCCGAGGTGCGCGTAGCCCACCCCGACTACCATGCGCGCCCGGTTCTGCCCTTTGGCGATCCGCGGGCGCGCCTGCTCGTGGTCGGCCTCGCTCCCGGCATGCACGGCGCCAATCGCAGCGGGCGGCCCTTTACCGGCGACTATGCCGGCATCCTGCTCTACGAGACCTTGCACGCCTTCGGCTTCGCGTCCCGGCCGCAGTCGGTGTCGGCGGACGACGGGCTGGAGCTGATCGACTGCCGCATCAGCAATGCCGTCAAATGCCTGCCGCCGGAAAACAAGCCGGAGCCGTCCGAGATCAAGACCTGCAATCCCCATCTGGCCGCGGAGCTGGCGCAGGCGAAGGAAGTGCGGGTGGTGCTGGCCCTCGGCCTCGTGGCGCACAAGGCCGTGCTGATGGCCGTCGGCCTGAAGCAGTCGGCCTGCGCGTTTGCCCATGGTGCACGCCATGAACTGCCCGATGGCAGGGTGTTGGTCGACAGCTACCATTGCAGCCGCTACAACACGCAAACCCGGCGTCTCACCAGCGCCGACTTCCAGGACGTGTTCCGCCGTGTCCGCGACGAACTCGCCAGCTGAGGCCGGATTCGACTCCCGGGAGTTCCTCGCCTCGCTGACCGAGGCGCCCGGCGTCTATCGCATGCTGGCCGCCGACCGCTCGGTGCTTTATGTCGGCAAGGCGAAGAACCTAAAGAAGCGGGTGTCGTCCTACTTCAACAAGGGCGGCCACAGCCCGCGCATCGCCCTGATGCTGCAGCAGGTGGCGGCCATGGAGGTGACGGCGACGCGCTCCGAGGCCGAGGCGCTGATCCTCGAGAACACCCTGATCAAGTCCCTGGCGCCGAAGTACAACATCCTGTTCCGCGACGACAAGTCCTACCCCTACATCGGCCTCGGTGGAAAAGACGGGGGTGGCGAGTTTCCGCGCCTTTTCTACCATCGCGGCCCCTTCGAGAAGAAATCACACTATTTCGGGCCCTTTCCCAACGGCCTGGCGGTGCGCGAGAGCATCCAGCTGATCCAGAAGACCTTCCTGCTGCGCACCTGCGAGGAGGCGGTGTTCGCCCATCGCTCCCGGCCCTGCCTGATGCACCAGATCAAGCGTTGCAAGGCGCCCTGCGTCGGTCTGGTGTCGGCCGCCGACTACGCCGCCGACGCGCGGCTGGCGGAGCTCTTCCTGCGCGGCCGCCATGCCGAAGTCATCGACCGGCTGACGCGGCAGATGGAAAAGGCGGCGGCGGCGCTGAAATTCGAGGAGGCCGCCGCCCTGCGCGACCAGGTGCGCGCCCTGCAGGCCGTGCTGCATCGCCAATACGTCAGCTCGACGCGCGACGCCGATGTGGACATCATCGCCGCGGTGGTCGATCGCGGCAGCCTGTGCGTGAACCTCGCCATGGTGCGCGGCGGCCTGCACCTCGGCGATCGCGCCCATTTTCCGCAGGTCGCCGACGTCGCCGGGCTGGACGCGGCGGATGGACTGGCGGCATTCGTCGAGCAGCACTACGCCGACCAGGCGCCGCCGGCGCGCCTGATCCTGAGCGTCGTTCCGGTCGACGAGCTGCCGGAGGGCATCCACGCCGCCGCACCGAAGAACGAGATGGAGCGCGCCTGGATGGAAATGGCCCTGAACAATGCCCGGCTGGCCCTGCAGGCGCGCTGGCAGGCGCGAGCCCGCAGCAGCGGGCGCCTGACCGCGCTGCAGGAGGCGCTGGAGGCGCCGGAGCCGCCGCGGCGCATCGAGTGCTTCGACATCAGCCATACCATGGGCGAGGGCACGGTTGCTTCCTGCGTGGTGTGTGTCGATGGTGCCATGAAGAAGGGCGAGTACCGCCGCTTCAACATCGCCGGCATCCAGGCCGGCGACGACTACGCGGCGATGCGCCAGGCGCTGACGCGGCGCTACGAGAAGGTAGCCACGGGCGAGACGTCGGCTCCCGACCTGGTCCTGATCGACGGCGGCAAGGGCCAGCACCGCGTGGCGCGCGAAGTCTTTGCCGAGCTGGGTCTGGATCACCTCGCCAGCATCGGCGTGGCCAAGGGCGAGGAACGCAAGCCCGGCCTGGAAACCCTCTTCGTCCATGGGCGCGGGCAGCCGCTACAATTGGCCATGGACCATCCGGGCTTCCACCTGATACAGGAAATACGCGACGAGGCGCACCGTTTCGCCATCGTCGGCCATCGCGCCCGG
>JALHNN010000478.1 GCA_022843505.1 Sulfuritalea sp. | reverse complement strand
AACGAAATCGAACCGGCGCCCAGCTTCGGCGCCAAGATCCGCGCCGACTTCATCGCGGGCATGGGCAAGGTGGCGGGCAAGTTCGTCATCCTGCTCGACATCCAGCGCGTGCTGTCCTCGGACGAAATGGCCGTGCTGGGCGACGTCGCCCAGTCCGCCCATCGTCATCTTGAAGAAGCTGTCGCCTGAACCCGGCCGCGCCGGAAGCTCTTCCGGCGCTTCCCTCAGCCAGTTTCAGACCAGGCGGTTGCTGCGGTAGTCGGACACCGCCTGCTCTATTTCCTCGCGGGTATTCATGACGAAGGGCCCGTATTGCACCACGGGTTCGCGCAAGGGGCGGGCGGCCAGCAGCAGAAAGCGTGCGGGTCCGTCCGTCGCTCGGATCGCGACCTCACCCTCGCCCCCCAGGACGCCGGCGGCCTGGGCCGGCAAATCCCTTGATTCGGTCGTGGGGCCGATGGCGAGGCTGCCTTCGTAGGCATAGACAAAGGCGCTGTGGCCTTCGGGTAATGGCAGGCTGAAGTCGCCGCCGGCGGGAAGGCGCACATCCATATAGAGTGGTTCGGTGGTGATGCCCTGCACCGGACCGGCGACTTCGCCGCCGCCGACCTCGATGGTCCCCGCGATCACACGCACTTCGCCGCCGCCGGGCAGGGCCGCGGTCGGAATCTGCTCGGGGCGGATGTCGCAGTAGGACGCCGGCTGCATCTTCTCGGCCGCTGGCAGGTTGATCCAGAGCTGGAAGCCGCGCATCCGGCCGCTTTCCTGCTGCGGCATTTCGGAATGGATGATGCCGCGCCCGGCGGTCATCCACTGCGCGCCGCCGGGCAGCAGGTCGCCGCGGTTGCCGAGGTGGTCCTCGTGCAGCATGTGGCCGTCGAGCATGTAGGTCACGGTTTCGAAGCCCCGGTGCGGATGGGACGGGAAGCCGGCGATGTAGTCGTCCGGGTCGTCCGAGGAGAACTCGTCGAGCATCAGGAAGGGATCGACGCGGGCCTCCGGCGCACGGCCCAGGCTGCGACGCAGGCTGACGCCGGCGCCGTCCGAGGTGGCGACGGAAGGAATGATCTGCTGCAGGCGGCGGGACATGATCTTCTCCTTGGGGCGATACCGGCAAGATGGGCCCGAGGCATCGCGATCGCAAGTATGATCTTGAGACTTCAATGTTGCGGGAAACGCATCATGACCTGGCTTGTACTCGGTTTGCTGGTCTTCCTCGGTGCCCACTCCGTGCGCATCCTTGCCGACGACTGGCGCACGGCGCAGCTGGCCCGCATCGGCGAAGCACGCTGGAAAGGCGTGTACTCACTCATCTCGGCGATAGGCCTGGGCTTGATCATCTGGGGCTATGGCCAGGCGCGCGGCGCGCCGCTTGCGCTGTGGCCGTCCCCGGTCTGGACGCGCCACCTGGCGGCGCTGCTGACCGTGCCGGCCTTCATCCTGCTGGTCGCGGCCTACCTGCCGGGCAGCCACATCAAGGCCTGGGTGGGCCACCCGATGGTGGAAGGCGTCAAGCTCTGGGCCATCGCCCATCTGCTGGCCAACGGCAACCTCGCCGACCTGCTGCTGTTCGGCAGCTTCCTCGCCTGGGCCGTGGCGGACTCCATCGCCGCGCGCCGGCGCGACCGCCGCGACGGCCGCCGCCATGTGGCGCAGGGTTGGTCGCGCGATGCGGCCGTCGTGGCCGTCGGCCTGGCGGCCTGGGCGGGATTCTCCTTCTGGGGCCATGCCTGGATGATCGGCGTGGCGCCGTTTGCGCGCTGACCCCTACGCCTGGAATTCGTCTCCCGTGGCGAAGAAGCTGCCGCCGGAGATGTAGTGGATGCTGCGCCGGGCATCATCCGGGAAATGCCAGCGGCCGTTGGAGAATGCAACGGGGTCGGCCCAGGCGGCAAGCACTTCGCCGAGGAAGAGGTCGTAGGTTTTCTGGATGTGCGGCTCGGGGATCACGCGGCATTCCAGCCAGGCCAGGCAGCCCTCGATCAGCGGCGCGCCGACGCGGCTTGCCGCCGTACCTTCAGCGCCGACTTTCAGGATCTTGTCCATGCCGCGTCCGGACTCGCTGCCGACCGCCAGCGTCAGCGCCGCCTGTTCGCGCGCCGGCACGTTGAGGACGAATTCGCCCGAGGCCTCGACCAGTTCCCGCGTCAGCGTCGCCTTGTCGATGACCACCGCGACCTTGGGCGGATCGAAATCGAGCGCCATGTTCCAGGCCGCGGCCATCAGGTTGCGCTGTCCGCCGTGGGCGCTGGAGACCAGCACCGTCGGGCCGTGGTTGAGCAGCAGGTAGGACTTGGGCAGGGGGACCGCGATCCGTTCGCTCACGGTTTTGCCCTCCCCCCATCCCCCTCCCCGGGGGAGGGGGTGACGAAGGTTCGCGAGCGGCGCTCGCTCCATGTTGATGGCTGCGCCCCCCTTGGGGCGGCCCGGCGGGCGGCGCTCACTTGCTTTTCTCCATGGCCGCGCGGCGCGCGGCGAAATCGACGAACCACTGCAGGCTGGCCGGGTTGGCCATGGCGTCGGGATTGGCGACTTTGTCGATCGGTTGCCCAAGCAGCAGCTTCTTCACCGGCAACTCCATCTTCTTGCCCGACAGGGTGCGCGGAATCTCGGCAACCTGGAGGATCTCATTGGGCACGTGGCGCGCCGAGAGCGCGACCTTGATCCGTTCGCGCAGCGCGGCTTCGAGCGGCGGCGTCAGTGTATGGCCGGGGCGCATGACGACAAACAGCGGCATGTAGCTCTCGCGTCCCAGGTATTCGAGGTCGACCACCAGGCTGTCGAGGACCTCATGCACCTCCTCGACAGCGCGATAGAGTTCGCTGGTGCCCATGCGGATGCCGTGCCGATTGATGGTGGCGTCCGAGCGGCCATAGATGATGGCGCCACCGCGCGGCGTGATGCGGATCCAGTCGCCGTGGCGCCAGATGCCCGGGTACATGTCGAAGTAGCTCTCGCGGTAGCGCGCACCGCCCGGGTCGTTCCAGAATTCGAGTGGCATCGAGGGCATGGGCGCGCTG
>JALHNN010000477.1 GCA_022843505.1 Sulfuritalea sp. | reverse complement strand
CGACGCCGAGCGCCACACCCTGGTTCTGCTGCGTACCCCCGGACAGAAGCCCGGCGGGCGCGGCTGGGAACGCCTGCCGCGCTGCTACCTGACGACGCATTGATGCGCCTCCTGCTCCTCGCCTGCCTCCTGCTCGCTACGCTGCCGGCGCGCGCCGCCGACGTGCTCTACCTCTACAACTGGAACAACTACATTTCCGAGGAGACCGTGCGCCACTTCGAGGCGCATTGCCGCTGCGAGCTGAAGCAGGACTACTACTCGGATAACGAGGAAATGCTGGCCAAGCTGGAAGCCGGCGCCGTCGGCTACGACCTGCTGGTGCCTACCGGCAACGCCGTCGAGTCGCTGATCCGCCGCCAGGCCCTGCGCCCGCTCGACACCTCGAAGCTGCCCAACCTTAAGAACATCAAACCGCAGTTCCTCGACGCCTGGTTCGACCCCGGCAACCGCCACTCCGTGCCCTATGCCAGCTCGATCACGCTGCTGGGCTACAACGTCGATAAGCTGCGCGAGCTCGGCCTGCCCACCGACAGCTGGGCGCTGATCTTCGAGCCGAAGCACCTTGCGAAGATCAAGGGCCGCGTCACCGTGCTCAACAGCCAGCGCGAACTGATGGCCGCCGCCATGCGCTACCTGGGCCATTCCGTGCAGGAGCAGGACCCGGCGCGCTGGGACGAGGCCAGGCGCCTGATCCTGCGCGCCAAGCCCTACTGGGCGGCGTTTTCCAACAGCACCTATATCAAGGACCTGGCCATCGGCACGATCTGGGTGGCGCACGGCTACAGCAACGACATGTTCCGCGCCCAGCAGGACGCCCTGGCCGCCAGGCGTCCCTTCAGCATCGGCTTCGCCACGCCGAACGAGGGTGCGGTGCTGGCGGTGGACAGCTTCGTCCTGCACAAATCCGGGCGGCGGCCCGACCTTGCCCACGCCTTCATCGACTTCATGCTCGACGGCAGGAACGCCGCCGACGTTTCCAACCTGATCGGCGCCGGCAACCCCAATGCCGCCGCCATGGCGCACATCACGCGCGAGATTGCCGCCAACCCCGGCATCTTCCCGCCGCCGGCGGACATCAAGCGGCTGGAAATGCTGCGCGACTTCGAACCGAAACTGCGACGCCAGCTGTCGCGCATGTGGACCGGGATCAAGGTGCGCTGAATGAGCCCGAGCCCATTCGGCACCGGACTTTTTTCGACCGGCCGCCAATGGCGGCTGATCCTGTCGGCGGTGCTGGCGTCGGCGATTCTCGCTGTGCCGCCGGCCCGCGCCCAGGCCGCCGGCGAGACCGCCGAGGACCCGAACCTGAAAACGAGCAACGTCGTGATTACCGTGCAGCGGGGCAGCCATGCCATCTCGGGGCTGGTGACCCACGCGCCTGCGGCCAAATCGTTCAGGCACGGCATTGCCCTTTTCCCCGGTTACCCGGGCATCATGCGGCTGCGCGAGGAAGAGGGCAGGCCGCGCTTTGAACTCGGCGCCAATTTTCTGATCCGCTCGCGCCGGCATTGGCTGGACGAAGAAACCCTGCTGCTCGCGGTGGATGCGCCGTCGGACCAGTGGGCCAGTTTCAGCCAGCACTTCCGCGAATCGCCGCGCTACGGCGAGGACGTCAAAGCCCTGCTGCAGGAGGTTGGCAGGCGCTATGGCATTCCCGACTGGACCCTGGTCGGCACCAGCGAGGGTTCGATCAGCGCCTACCACGTCGCGCGCATGAATCCGGCGCTGGCACCGCGCCTGATACTGACCGCGTCGCTGTTCCTTGCAGGGCGCAACGGGCCGGGCCTGTCCGGGGTCGACACCGAGGGCATGGCGGCGCGCCTGCTGTGGGTGCATCACGAGTCCGACCCCTGCGCCTATACCCCGTATCGCAGCGCCCGCGAGTTCGCCGAACGGACCCGCAGCCCCCTGCTCACGGTGCGCGGTGGCGGCCCCGAGCGGGGCGCGCCGTGCATGCCCTACAGCGCTCACGGCTTTGTCGGCATCGAGCGCGAGACCGTGCAGGCCATGCGCCACTGGGTCAAGAGCGGCGTGGTACCGCCCGACGTTGCGAAGGAGCAGGACAGGTCGGCTCCGCGCTAGACTTCGCAATCCCAGCACCACCGCCGTTCGCCAACCGGGAGACCCCCTTGTCCAGGCTTCGCGTTGAAAGCTTCACCCTCCCGCTGGATGGCTTCGGCGCCGGTCCCGACCAGGACCTGAGCAATCCCCTGGGCGTCGGCGGAACAGCGCTGCATGGCTGGGCGCTTTCGACCCGAACCTTCCAGCAGCACCTGTTCGGGGCCGATGGCGTCGATCTGCGCGCCCTGGGTTATGCCTGCACCCGGCATGTGGCTTCGACACAGGCGACCCATGTCGTCCTCTCGCGGCAGTGAGCGCGGCGAAGCCGGGCACCGGGGCGTCCGGCGGGTTGCCGGATCGCCGTCCCGCCAGCGCCGACTCCCGACCCCAGCTGCCGCCGTGAAGCCCCTCACCGCCGTGTTTTTCCTCGCCGCGCTGGCTCCAGCGCCGCTCCGGGCGGCGGAGCCATGGTTCCTCATGTCGCGGCACGGCGAGTGCGCCCGGATCGAGTCGCTGGCGCGCAGGATTCCCGATCTTGGGGCCGTCGCGGACCCGCAATCCTTTGTCGAGACCATGCGCGGCAAGGGTTACGCGGCCACCATCGTCGAGCATGCGCTGCCAAAGGGGGCCGCATTCGAAGTGCGCGTCCCGGACAAGGAGCTTTCCCTGCTCTTCGTCACGGCCGACGTCTGCGCTTCGTCCGGCACGCGCTAGGCTTGTGGGTGACGGCCGTCACGGCTATGCTGGGTGGCGTTTTTTGGCAAGGGCCGTCATGCCGCATGAAGACATCAACTACGCCGGCTTCTGCATCCGTTTTGCCGCCACGGTGATCGATACCGTGTTGGTGATGCTGGTCACGTTTCCGCTGCTGTGGTGGATCTACGGGCCGCGCGACTTCGCCTATTTCGCCTCGACCATTCCGCGGGGGCTGGGCTTCCTCGGGGTGGCTTTCGACCAGCG
>JALHNN010000476.1 GCA_022843505.1 Sulfuritalea sp. | reverse complement strand
ACTGGTCGGCGAAGACCCGATGAGCGTCGTCGCCGAGGTTGCCAGGACGGGCCGGCGAATAGCGAAGCAGATCTCGACGCGCGACGGCGGCAACTATCTGATGCAGGTCTGGCCCTACCAGGTGGGAGGCAGCACGCCGTCCGGAGTGGTGCTGTCTTTCATCGATGTCGCCTCGCTGCTTGCCGCCGAGCAGGGGCTGCGCGAAGCCAGCACCGTCCTGAGCAAGACCCAGCAACTGGCGGCGATCGCCAGCTGGCGCCTGGACCCGGCCAGCGGAGCACTGTCCTGGTCAGGGGGTGCGGGTGCCATTCTTGGCACGGATGACAGCGCCTTGCCCAGCACCCTTGAGGAATTCCTCGAGACAATCCACCCCGACGACCGCGATCGTGTGGCTACCGAGCAGTCGCGGCCGAGAGGTCCCGGGGAGCCCTGCGATGTGGTCCTCAGGATCGTGCGCCGCGACGGGGAAATTCGCGTGCTGCGCGAACTGATCTTCGAGGTTCTCGATCACGCGGGAACCGCGCTGACCACGGTCGGAATCCTCCACGACATCACCGACAATCCCGGCCTGATGTGCAGCAGCTGTCCGCGCATCGAGACGGTCACCGCGGCCCGGGGGATCGAAGTGGCGGCAAGTCCTGCCACCACGGCAAAAACGTAACCGGAGCCCGCGCGCGCGCTGAATTTCCATGAACCCAGACGACGATCTGAAACGGCGCGCCGAACACCTTCTGCCTGACGCGCCAGCGCCTGAGGCTCTGTTGCCGCCGCAAGAAGCCGCACGCCTGATCCAGGACCTGCGGCTGCACCAAATCGAACTCCAGTTGCAGAACGAAGAGTTGCGCCAGGCCGAAACCCGGCTGCTCGCTTCACGCGACCGCTATCTGCACCTTTTTGACAATGCTCCGGTCGCCTATCTGGTCCTCGACCCCAACACCCTGATCGTCGAGGCCAACGAGACCTTCTGCCGCCTCGTCGGCAGGCAACAGGACGATGTCATCGGCAAGGGCATCGCCGAGTTTCTCGACGCACCCGACCGACGCTCCTTTCTCTCGCGCTTCCGGGCCTGGCTCGCGCAACCGGTCGGCAAGTCCCTCGACATCTCGATACGCTCGGCCGCGGGCGCCTTGCGCCGGGTACAGCTCGGCGGCGTTTCCACGCGGCGGAGTGTCGATGACCAGGACGACCACCTGCTGCTGTCGCTGACCGACATCAGCGACCTGTTTCTGCTTCACCAGCAGCTCGAGGCCGCGAATCGCGAACGCGAGCAGCTGATCGAGGCCATCCCGGTCGGCGTCTACCGGTACCGGATGCTCGCCGAAGGCGGGACTCGCTTCGACTACGTCAGTCCGCTCTGGTGTCAGCAAATCGATCTGGAACGCGATGCCGTACTCGCGGATGGCGAGGCGGCCATGTCGCGCGTCCATCCCGAGGACCTGACCTCCTTCGTCGCTTCGAACGTCGCGGCGCGCATGAGCCATAGCCCTTTCCGCTGGGAGGGCCGCTTCCTGGTCCGCGGCGAGGTCCGCTGGCTGCGCCTGGGCTCGACACCCGACCGCCAGGCGAACGGCGACATCCTGTGGAACGGCATCCAGGAAGACATCACCCAGCGCAAGCTGGCGGAGGCAGCGGTACGCGATGGCCAGGAGGCCTTTCTCAGCATCGTCGAGACCAGCCTTGACGGCTTCATCTGCGCCGACTCCGGCGGCCGCCTGACGGACGTCAGCAACACCTATTGCACCCTCTCCGGATACACCCGCAAGGAACTGCTCGGCATGCCGCTTGCCCAGCTCGAGGCCCCGGAAAGCCGTGTCGATTGCGACAGCCGCCTGCGCCATATCATCCAGACCGGGCGGGGCCAATTCGAGACCCGGCATCGGCGCCGGGACGGCAGCCTGTGGCCCGTGGAGTTCAGCGCCACCTACCGGCCGCTGGGCGGAGGGCGGATGTTCATCTTCGTGCGCGACATCACCGAGCGGACGCTGGCGCGACGCGAACTGGAGCTGCATCGCAACCGGCTGGAGGAACTGGTATTTTCCCGCACCGCCGAGCTCGAGGAGGCAAGAGATGCCGCCGAGTCCGCCAATCGCGCCAAGAGCGTCTTTCTGGCCAACATGAGCCACGAGTTGCGCACGCCCATGAACGGCCTGATGGGCATGACCAGTCTGGCCCTGCGCCGCACCGACGACCCGAAGCTGAAGGACTGGCTGGGCAAGAGCCAGGCCTCGGCCCAGCACCTGCTGGAGGTGATCAATGACATTCTCGACATCTCCAAGATCGAAGCCGATCACCTTACGCTAGAAGACAACCCCTTTTCGCTGCGTGCGGCGATCGAAGCCGTGGCCGTGATGCAGGGCCCGATAGCCGAGGCCAAGGATCTTGAATTTGTATGCGCAGTTTCGCCGGAGCTGCCCGACATGCTCAGCGGCGACGTTTTGCGCTTCCGCCAGATCCTCCTCAACTTCACTTCCAACGCCATCAAGTTTTCGCCGAGCGGACGGATCACCTTGCGTGCCTTTGCCGAGGAACTGGATCATCATGGATTGCGCTTGCGGATCGAAATCAGCGACCAGGGAATCGGCATCAGCCCCGAACAGATGTCGCGCCTGTTCCGTCCCTTCACCCAGGCTGATGATTCGACGACCCGCGAGTACGGCGGGACGGGGCTTGGCCTGATCATCTCTAAGCGCATCGCACAGATGATGGACGGAGACGTCGGGGTGAGCAGTGAACTGGGGCGTGGCAGCACCTTCTGGGCAAGCCTGCACCTCAAGCGCGCCGCGGCCGCTCCCCAGGACACACCGGCACGATCGGCGCGTGACGTGCTTGTCCGTCAGTTCTCCGGGAAACGCGTACTGATTGTCGAGGACGACCCCGTCAATCGGGAAGTCACCACCCTGCTGCTGAAGGATGCAGGCATGCTGTCCGACGTTGCTGCGGATGGCGGCGAAGCGGTGGCCATGGCCGCCGCACACAACTGCGCCTACGACCTGATACTGATGGACATTCAGATGCCCGTCATGAACG
>JALHNN010000475.1 GCA_022843505.1 Sulfuritalea sp. | reverse complement strand
CGGGCATCTCGTTGGGAAAGAGACGCTGGCCCTGTGCCACGCGTTTGGCGACGTTGATGCGCAGGCCGGCGAGCTTCTTGCCGCGCGAGAGATAAGAAATGCCATCGCCATTGGCGAACTCTTCCTCGCTGTCGACCTCGAACCAGTCGGGGCCGATGCGGGTCACGGTGCCGCTGGCGGCGCCGGCGAACTTGGGCGTGTCGAAGGCGCCGATGTCGGCCTGGCGGCCGTTGACGAAATAGTCGGTGGCGCCGCGGTTGAAGGTCTTCTCTGGGCGCGGCGTGAACGTGTAGCTGCAGCGCCCCGACGAAGCGCGCGAATATTCCGGCGCCTCCTCGAGGATGCGGTCGATCAGCTGGCGGTAATGCGCGGTGGCGTTCTTGACATAGGCCTGGTCCTTCAGCCGGCCTTCGATCTTGAACGAGCGGATCCCGGCGTCGGCCAGGGCGCGCAGGTTGGCGCTCTGGTCGTTGTCCTTCATCGACAGCAGGTGCTTGTCGAAGGCGACGATGCGGCCCTGGGCGTCTTCCAGGTTGTAGGGCAGGCGGCAGGCCTGAGAGCATTCGCCGCGGTTGGCGCTGCGCCCGGTGTGGGCGTGGCTGATGTAGCACTGGCCGGAAAAGGCGACGCAGAGCGCGCCGTGGATGAAGAACTCGAGGATGGGCGCCGTGTCTCCAGCGCCGACTCTTGAACGGATGGCGCCGATCTCAGGCAGCGAGAGTTCGCGCGCCAGCACCATCTGCGAGAAGCCGGCGTCGGCGAGGAATCTGGCCTTTTCCGGCGTGCGGATGTCGCACTGGGTCGAGGCGTGCAACTGGATCGGCGGCAGGTCCAGTTCCAGCAGGCCCATGTCCTGCACGATCAGGGCGTCGGCGCCGGCTTCATACACCTGCCAGGCCAGCCGGCGCGCCTCCTCGAGTTCGTCGTCGCGGAAGATGGTGTTCAGCGTGATGAAGACCCTGGCGTGGAAGCGCCGCGCATGGGCCGTCAGGCGCTCGATGTCCGCCACCGGGTTGCCGGCGCCATGGCGCGCGCCGAAGGCCGGGCCGCCGATGTACACGGCGTCGGCGCCGTGCCGGATCGCCTCGATGGCGATCTCGGCGTTGCGGGCGGGGGCGAGCAGTTCGAGGGCGGAGGGCATGGCCTGGCGATTTTACCGGAGCGGGGCAGCCGGTCCGCGGCTGCGGGCAGGGCGCGGCAGTCAACGTGCGATTGTCATGGGTGGGCGATATGCTGCAAAATGGAACGCACAGCAACGTTTTCGTCGGGAGCATCCCATGCGTGCCTTGTTGCCCTTGGCAGCTTGTCTTTCCCTGTTCGCAATCCCAACCGTGCCCGCCGTGGCCGCCGACCCGGCGCAACAGCGCGAGTACATCTACGGTGCCGAGCTGATGTCGGCCAAGGAGCGCGATGCCTATCGTCGCGGCCTGAGCGAGGCACGGAGCGAGGAAGCCCGTGCCGAACAGCGCAAAAGCCATCGCCAGCGCCTGCAGAAACGCGCCCAGCAGCGCGGCGTCCCGCTCGACGAACAGGGCGTGATCAGGCGGCCGGGGCACGGGCGATGAGCGGCCGCTGGGTGTGGCTGATTCCGGCGCTGCTGTTGGCGCCCGCTGCGCATGCCTTGACGGGTGATGTCGCGCGTGGCGAAAAGCTGCACGAAAAATGCCTCAATTGCCACGGCACGCGGCTCTACGAGCCGGACAAGCGGAAGATCAAGTCCCTCAAGGCGCTGCGCAAGGATGTGAAACGCTGGGGCACCTACTATGCGCCGGCACTGTCGGACCAGGAGGTGGAAGACATCACCGCCTGGCTCAACGAGAAGTTCTACAAGTTCTAGCCGGCGGCCCGAAGTCAGGCTTCAGCGGCGCCGTCTTTTTGCCGGCAGGCCCCCTGCCTGTCGCTACAATGACATCATCAGCATCGCCATGCCGCCCATGTCGCCTCCTCGCCGCCTAGTTGTCCTTGCCGCCCTTGCCCTGCTGTTGCAGGCCTGCGCCGGCACGCCCGTCGAGCCGCCGAAGATAGAGCGCCTCAGCGCCGAGCAGCTCGAAGCGCGCCTGCCGCAGCCGATGGCGGCGCTGCCGCTGGAACAGATGGTGTCTCTCGCGCGCCAGGGTGTCGCCGCCGAGGAGATCATCGCCCGCATCGCGGCCTCGGCCTCGCGTTACCGGCTCTCGGCGGGACAGATACTCGAACTGGCCCAGCAGGGCGTGCCGCCGGCGGTGCTGGACCACATGGTGGCCGCCGAGCGCCGCCAGATCTTCGACGACATGGCGGCCGACGCCAACCGGCGCGACCATGCCTGCCGCGAACGCATCGATCAGGAAGTGCGCGCCTGCCGCAACCAGTTCATGGGGCCGATCCTGATCCCCGGCCCCTATCCGATGCAAAACTGCTTTCCCCTTGGCCCCGGCTCGCCGTATTGGCGCTGCATGTAGGCCGCTTACCGGAACCGACCATGAACCGTTGGACTCTGCTCCTCCTTGCCATCTCCCAGGGTCTCGCCATTGCCGCTCCGCCACCCGGGCACCCCTCGCCGGCGCAGGCGCGCGAGATGCTGATGCCGGACAAGCCGCCGATGCCGGCCGAACTGCCCAATCGCGGCAAGGTATTGAGCAGCATGGACGCCAACGAATTCACCTACATCGAGGTGGCGCGCGGCGATGGCGGCAGGGAGTGGATCGCGGCGCCGAAGATGGCGCTCAAGGCGGGCAGCACCATCCGCTATGAAGACGGTTCGGTGATGACCAACTTCTACAGCAAGCTGCTGAAGCGGACCTTTCCCAGCGTCATGTTCGTCGGCCAGGTGAGCGTGGTCGACTAGGCTTTCAGCGCGGCTTGCGCGTCGCCTCCAGGGCCGCGGCGCGGGAAATGCGCTCCGCCATGCGTTCGGTGCTGGCATCCAGGCGCAGCGAATTGATTGCAGCCTTGTCGCGGCCGAGGCCGTCGGCAGCCCTTTCGATCGCGCCGCTAGTGCCCAGCCAGGCACCGCCGCAAACACCGAGCACGGCCGCCAGCAGAGCGGGATAAAGG
>JALHNN010000474.1 GCA_022843505.1 Sulfuritalea sp. | reverse complement strand
TGGGCGTCGACCTCGGCCATGATTTCTTCCATCTTCTTGCGCATTTCGTTGGTCATGGTCTCGACGTAGAACGAGCCGGCCAGCGGATCGACGGTTTCGGTGAGGCCCATCTCCTCGATCAGCAGCTGCATGGTGCGCAGCGAGATGCGGGCCGAGTACTCGGTGGGGATGGTGTAGGCCTCGTCATACGAGCAGAGCGCCATGGTCTGGGTGCCGGAGAGCGCCGAGATCAGCGCGTAGTAGGCGCCGCGCACGATGTTCACCTCGGGCTGTTCGAAGGTGAGGCCGCCGCCGCCGCCGGCCGCGATCATGCGCATCCACATCGAGCCGGGCTTTTCGGCGCCGTACTCTTCCTTCATGATCTTGGCCCACAGGCTGCGTCCCGCGCGGAACTTGCAGACCTGCTCGAAGATGTTGCCGAAGATGTTGAAGTTATAGGACAGCCGCCCGGCGAATTCGTCGACCGGCAGGCCGCGCTTGATGGCGTCGTCGGCATAGGCCTTGGCGATGCAGAAGGCGTAGGCCATCTCCTGCGCCGGGGTCGCTCCCGATTCGCGGATGTGGTAGCCGCAGACCGAGACCGGGGTATATTTCGGTGCCTCTTTCGCGCAGTACTCGATGGTGTCGCCGACCAGGCGGATAGAGGGTTCGACCGGGAAAATCCAGGTTCCGCGGCCGATGAATTCCTTGAGGATGTCGTTTTGCGCCGTGCCGCGCAGCTCCTTGATGTCATAGCCGCGCTTCTCCGCCATCGCCAGGTACATGGCGATCAGGATGGCGGCAGCGCCGTTGATGGTGAGCGAGACGGTGATCTTCTTCAAGTCGATGCCGTCGAAGGCGATCTCGAAATCGCGCAGGGTGTCGATCGACATGCCGACGCGGCCGATCTCGCCCTCGGCCATGGGGTCGTCGGAATCCAGTCCGATCTGGGTGGGCAGGTCGAAGGCGACGTTGAGCCCGGTCTGGCCGTTGGCGATCAGGTACTTGAAGCGCTGGTTGGTGTCGGCCGGATTGCCGAAGCCGGCGTACTGGCGCATGGTCCAGGGCTGCTTGCGGTACATCTCGCGGTGGATGCCGCGCGTGAAGGGGTACTGGCCGGGTTCGCCGACCATGTCCATGCCGCCACTGGCTTCGACGTCGGCCGCGGTGTAGAGCGGCTTGACCTCGATGCCGGATTCGTTGATGACTTTCTTCAGCTCAGGTTTCTGCGGAGCGTTCATGGCGTCCTCCGCCGAGCCGCCTCAAGGAGGACGGCGGCCCCCTCGGGGGGCAGCGAACGAATGTGAGCGTGGGGGCCGTTCATTTCACTTCACTCCGGATGTAGTCAGTGATGGCATCGAGTTTCGAGCCGGACGGGAAGATGCCCTTGAAACCCAGCGACCGCAGCGCGTCGTGGTCTTGCGCCGGCAGATTGCCGCCGATCACCCACAGCTTGTCGGTGAGGCCGGCTTCCTCGAGCAGGGGCTTGAGCTTGCGGCAGAAGGGGATGTGCGAGCCGGCCATGCTGGAAAGGGAAATTACGTCGACGTCCTCTTCGAGGGCGATGCGGGCGATTTGTTCCGGGGTCTGGCGCAGCCCGGTGTAGATCACCTCGAAGCCGGCGTCCATCATGGCGCGGGCGACGACCTTGGCGCCCTGGTCGTGGCCGTCGAGCCCCGGCTTGCCAAGCAGGACTTTGATGCGACGCTCACTCATAGCGGTCTCCGGTTCGTTGCCGTCATTCCGGCGAACGCCGGAATCCAGGTCGGCCGCAACTGGACCCCGGCTTTCGCCGGGGTGACGGCGCAAGGGTTCGGCACAAATGCTTGATTCACGCGCTGACCTCTTTCGCAATAATCAATTTCAAAATTTCGCTGGTGCCGCCGCCGATCAGCGTGAAGCGGACATCGCGCAGGTAGCGCTGCACCGGGTACTCCATGGCGTAGCCGTAGGAGGCGAAGACGCGCGCGGCCTGGTCGCAGACCTTGGCCGCGGTTTCGGTGGCGAAAAGCTTGGCCATCGCCGCTTCCTTGTGATACGGCTTGCCGGAGTCGTGCCGCCAGGCGGCGTAGTACACGAGGTGCTCGGCGGCTTCGAGTTCGGTGGCCATTTCGGCCAGCTTCATCTGGATCGCCTGATAGCGGTTGATGGGCTTGCCGAACTGCTTGCGTTCGCCGGCGTAGCGCACCGCCTCGGCCAACGCGGCGTGGGCCACGCCCAGGCCCATGGCGCCGGTGATGATGCGGATCTCGCCCAGGGTCTTGCGCAAATGGCTTTCGCCGTCGCCTTCCGCCTGCGACAGGCGGTGGCTGTCGGGAACGAAGCATTCGTCGAAGGCGACTTCGGACGTCGGCAGGGCCCAGACGCCCATCTTGTGGATCTCGCGACCGATGATGAGGCCCTTGAAGTGCTTCTCGACGAGGAAGATGGTCAGTTTCTTTTCTTCACCAGCCCTGGCGAAGACGGTGAAGAAATCGGCCACCGGCGCCGAGGTGATCCAGGTCTTCTGGCCATTGATGACGTAGCCGCCGTCGACCTTCTTCGCCGTGGTGGCGATGGAGTCCAGGTCGGAGCCGGCATTCGGCTCGGTCATGCAGATGGCGCCGATCTTCTCGCCGCGTAGTGCCGGCTTGAACAGGTGTTCGATGATGTCGGCGTTCCCAAGCAGGTGCAGGAACTTTGTGCCCATCAGGGATTGCATCGCCACGGCGCCGGCCAGCGACATCGAGCCGCGCGAGATTTCCTGCAGGGCAAGGCAGAACTCGGTCAGCGCCGTACCGCTACCGCCGACTTCTTCGGGATAGCGCATGCCGAAGAAGCCGAGGTCGGCGAGTTCCTGGAACAGGGCGCGCGGGTATTGCTTCGCCTCGTCCAGCGCGGCCGCCTGCGGCGCGATGCGTTCGTCGCAGAAGCGGGCGAAGGTGTCGCGGATCTGTTGCTGGTCAGGAGTGAGTTCGAAATTCATTGTGTTGTCGTTAGTTGCGGTCGGTGCGCGCTCGGGGTGTCGGGTGTCCGATTCCCTCCGTGTCCCCCGGGCCAAAAAAGCGCTGGCCCTCCTCCT
>JALHNN010000473.1 GCA_022843505.1 Sulfuritalea sp. | reverse complement strand
CGCGATCAGTTGCTGATCGAGATGAACCGCTGTGGTGTCGAGGGTCGGCCATTCTTTCATACGATCCACCACATGCCGCCTTATGCGGCGCATTACGAACTGCCGGTGGCAGACGAGCTTTCGCGGCGCGGAATCAACCTGCCATCGTATGTAGGAATTACACGCGGAGAAGTCGAGCGGGTATGCCTGATAATGCGGCAGGTTTTGGCCGGCGGCGCAGAATGAATCGCTATGCCTTGCGCTCGGCGATAGTTGGCCTGGGCCAGGTCGGCTTGCTGTTCGATCAGGAACCACAGCGCAGGGCCTCGGGCGAGATCTGGACGCACTTTTCCGCCTACGAGGCATTGGGCGAGGACTGTCATCTAGTGGCTGCCGTCGATCCGGATCCAGGCAGGCGGGAACTTGCCTTGATGCGTGATCCGAACATTCGGGTCTTTGCTAACGTCGAGGCAATGATTTCCAGCGAGGAGTTGGACGTGGTGAGCGTGTGCACGCCCGAATCGACTCATCTGGAAATCGCCGAGAAGCTGATCGGCAGGTGCCGCGGAATCTTCCTCGAAAAACCCCTTTGTACCGCAAACGAGATCGGGCGAGCTGAGCATCTTCTGGCCAGTTGCCGGAGAAGCGCAACTGCGTTACGCGTGAACTACTACAAACGCGGGGAACCCTTGGTGATCCGTACCAGGGAAATAGTAGGTCTGGCCAGAATCGCAAACGTTGCCGTGAGATACAGCGGGCCCTTTGCCGCCGTTGGCAGCCATGCCTTGAACCTCATGCTAGCGTTCGCTCCGGATGCCGAACTGGTCTCGTCTGTTCTCCATCGGCACCCGGAAGGTGACGGTTACTCCAGTTTCTTTCGCACTGCCTCTGGGGCAATGGCGCAGACCTTGTATTGCGGCCCGCGCAACGACCTTGTGTTTTCCTGCGAGATCAACCATTCGGAGGGTATGGTGGTGGTCGAGCGCAACCTCTCGCGGTTGCGCTGTTATCGGTTTCAACAGAGCGACCGCTACGCTGGCTACCGCGAACTGGAATTCAATTCCCAATTGGAGGCGTCTGACGCGGCGAGGCGGTTCGTGGACTACCTTGAACAAATCTGCAGAGAAATCCGGTCGGGAAACAGGGACTACGGCAATGCCGACGCGGCACTGGCCACCCAGCGCCTGATGAGCGAAATCGAAGAGACGTCAAGATAGGATCTCTCCATGGGAAGTGTGGCCCGGCCAACGGTGTGCCTAAGTATTTCAACCCAGCGCATGGATTTCTGGCTGAAGATGGCCGCCATGCTGAATGAACACTTCGACGTCGTGCTGCTCGCGGCGCCTGCTTTCAAAGCCATCGCCGAGGATCGAATCCCGGGCAGGTACAAGGAGTTTCTGGTCAAGGACCTATATATGTCGCCGGAGCCGCCCGGTGACCCCGACGATGTGATTCAGCGGGCGCTGCGGCTGGAGAAGAAATACGGGTTTGCGATGAGCCTGATGATTTCCAATCTACGGGACCTCGGCAAGGGCTACATATTCAACGCCGACTGTCATCCGGACATGATCTCCTCATGGTGGAGCCACGAGCACAAGCTTCAGGAAATGGTTCGGAGATTCGAATTCTGGGAGCATGTTTGCGAAACCTATGCACCCGTGATGCTGATCGGTGAGTCCAATTCACCTCCTGCTTCCGCGGTCGCGGCTCGACGTGGCATCGTGGAGCTGGGTCTGGGATTCATGAAGCTCGGGGAAAGACATTTCTGGACCGAGAACAGCCATTACCACAATCGAAGGTTCTTCGAGAGAGTCAGCCGGTATGTGCGGCTCTATTCGGAGGCCGGCGCGGAGATCCCTGACGTTCAGTACAAGGAGTTCACCGCCGCGGTGTACCTTGACTCGAAGATCGACAATGGTTTTGGTCGCGCGGCACGCGATGGCATCATGAGGGTTTTTAGGGAAACGCGCCACAGGCTAAAGCGCACGGTACTCGCTGCGATCGGCAGGCCCTTGGCGAAAAAGCCGGGCTATCGGTATCTTGGATGGTTGCCGGTGGAGCTCAGGCGGCCGTTCAGCTTTCGCTACATGCAGAAGTGGGGAAGGACTCCGACGGATTTGGCGAAGTACCGGCTGGTGTATGTGCCCATGCACCTTGAGCCGGAAATTGCGCTGATGTCGGTGTCACCCGAATTCAACAACACGATGGAACTTGTCGCCTGGCTGTCGAAGTCCCTGCCGGCAGACCACTTGATAGTGCTGAAAGAGAACATCGTTGCCCTAGGGATGCGGTCGCTACGCTACTACGATCAACTGCAGCGCATAGGCAACGTCGTTTTCGCCGATCTTTCGGTGCCTAGCTGGGAGTGGATTCGTCGAAGTGAGTTCACCGTTACGATTACCGGTACGGCGGCGATCGAAGCCGTGTATTTTCTCAAACCCGTCTTGTCGCTCGGAAAGCATCAGGTGGTCAACTTGCTTCCCACGGTTCGCTATGCGCACAACTTCGAAACCACCTGCCAGGCGGTTTCCGAACTGACTGAGCTTGCGAAGGACGATCGACTGCTCCGCCTGTCTCGGGCAGCGCTGAACCGCGCGCAAGTCGAGTCGTCGTTTGATTTGTCTGGAGCGGTGACCCTTTATGATGGCGGGCGGGCGGACGTAAGCTTGCCGGCCAGGGCGTTGGAAAGCCTGAAATCCGAATATCCGGAAGTCTTCCCTGACCAGCGGACCTCGATGCCACCCGCCGCATGATTGTGAACAGACTCTGGGACTCGGTCGGATGATTCGTCATTTTTCGCAATGGGTAAGTGGCAGGCCGGTGATCGGTTTCGGAGCAGGGGAATACGTGGACCGGTCTGTTGACCGGGATTCGATCGACATCGATTACTTCGTCGATGACCATGCACAGGGATCGCTGAAGCACGGCAGACCTGTGTTAGCGTTCGAGCATCTGCGGAAGGAAGCTCGAGAAGTCGCGATCGTGGTCTTCTCCAGGCAGGTCGGACAGGCGCTTGCAAGATTGGCTGAACTTGGGTATCGATGGGGAAGCGCCCAGACCGAAGTACCTGCCGT
>JALHNN010000472.1 GCA_022843505.1 Sulfuritalea sp. | reverse complement strand
ATCAGGGTGGCGCCCTTGACCGGCGAGGTGATCCTGCCGTTCTCGATCAGGTAGGCCTCGGAGGCCGAGAAGACGAACTTGCCGCTGGTGATGTCGACCTGGCCGCCGCCGAAGTTGGCGGCGTACAAACCCTTCTTCACCGACTTGATGATCTCCTGCGGATCGCGCTCGCCGTTGAGCATGGTGGTGTTGGTCATGCGCGGCAGCGGCAGGTGGGCGAAGGACTCGCGCCGACCGTTGCCGGTGGGCGCGACGCCCATCAGCCGCGCATTGAGCGTGTCCTGCAGGTAGCCGACCAGGATGCCGTCCTCGATCAGCACGGTGCGCTGCGTCGGGTTGCCTTCATCGTCGATGGTCAGCGAGCCGCGGCGGTCGGCGATGGTGCCGTCATCGACCACGGTGACGCCCTTTGAGGCCACCCGCTGGCCGATGCGGCCGGCGAAGGTGGAACTGCCCTTGCGGTTGAAATCGCCCTCGAGGCCGTGGCCCACGGCCTCGTGCAGCAGGATGCCGGGCCAGCCGGGACCGAGTACCACGGTCATGGCGCCTGCCGGTGCCGGCTTGGCGGCGAGGTTGACGCTGGCCTGATGCACGGCGCGCGCGGCGTAGTCCTGCAGCACGGCGTCGCTGAAGTAGGCATAGTCGAAGCGTCCGCCGCCGCCCGAGGATCCTTGTTCTCGGCGCCGTCCGCTGCCAACCCCGTCTTCCATGATCACGGTCAGCGAGACGCGCACCAGGGGCCGCACGTCGGCCGCCATGCGCCCGTCGGAGCGCGCCACCAGCACCACTTCCCAGGTGCCGGCGATATGGGCCATGACTTCGCGAACCCGCGGGTCCACGGCACGCGCCATGGCTTCGAGGCGCTCCAGCAGCCTGACCTTGGCGGCATCCTCCAGCGAGGCGATCGGGTCGTTCGCGGCATACAGCGGTGCCGGCGGCTTGCCGGCCCGCAGCATGGGCGCCAGGCGCTGGTTGCCTGCGGCGGCGATGGCGCGGGTGGCGCCAGCGGCACCTTGCAGCGCCTTCAGGCTGATGTCGTCGGAATAGGCGAAGGCGGTCTTTTCGCCGGCCAGCGCGCGCACGCCGACGCCCTGCTCGATGTTGAAGCTGCCCGACTTGACGATGCCCTCCTCCAGGCTCCAGGCCTCGGAGCGGTGGTACTGGAAATACAGGTCGGCGTAATCGACGTGGTGGCCGAGCAGCTGGCCGAAGATGCGCTCCAGCTGGTGCGGGGCGAGGCCGTGCGGGCGCAGCAGCGTTTGCTCGGCGATCTCGAAATGCGGGATGGGGCTGGCGATGGCGTTCATGGTTTGTCCTGTGGATTTCCTACAGTATGCGGTGTTTCAGCGCCGGCAGGCTGGCGCGTGTATCCGCGATGCGCTGCGGATCGAGTTCGGCAATGACCACGCCTTCGCCCTTGTCCATGCGCGCAAGGACCTCGCCCCAGGGATCGACGATCATGGAATTGCCGTGGGTCATGCGGCCGTTGGGGTGCAGGCCGCCCTGGGCCGAGGCCAGCACGTAGCACTGGTTCTCGACCGCGCGCGCGCGCAGCAGCATTTCCCAGTGGGCGCGACCGGTGGTCTCGGTGAAGGCCGCCGGCAGCACCAGCAGGTCCAGCGGGCCCATGGCGCGAAACAGCTCGGGGAAACGCAGGTCGTAGCAGATGGCGAGGCCGACGCGACCAAGGGGCGCATCGAAGGCGACAACCTGGTCGCCACGCTCGATGGTCGCCGCCTCGTCGTAGGATTCCGCTCCCTTGCGAAAGCCGAAGAGGTGGATCTTGTCGTAGCGCGCGACGCGCTTTCCCTGCGGGTCGAAGGCCAGGCTGCTGTTGCGCAGCTTGGCCGGGTCGTTGGCGAAGAGCGGAATCGAGCCGCCGACGAGCCATATCCCATGTTCACGGGCGGCGGCGGCGAGGAAATCCTGGATCGGGCCGCTGCCCTCGCGCTCGCGCGCGGCGAGGCGGTCGACATCGCTGGCGCCGATCAGCGGGAAGTATTCGGGCAGGGCGACGAACTGTGCGCCCGCGGCGGCGGCCTCGGCGATCAGGCGCCCGGCGGTGGCCAGGTTGGGACCTACCTCGGGGCCGGAAATCATTTGCACGGCGGCGATCTTCAAGGCCTCTTCTCCTCCAGTGGTTTGGTCGCTGACTGGCCCAGTTTTTCCACCTTGGGATCGGCCCAGCTGCCGGTCACGCCGTACTCGAAGGCGAAGGCCTGGTCGAGCGGGTCCTTGAACAGCTTCTGTGCCGCCCAAACCACGGCGCCGGCGACCGGGTTGGCGATCATGGTACCCACCGCCAGGGTTTCGCCGACGGCGGGCTGGACCCTGACCTTGAGGTCCTGGGTTTCGGCGCCGAGATTGATCGCGCCGCTCATCAGCACCTTGGCCGACGGGCCCTGGATCTGCAGTTCCCGGGTTTCCATGACGCCGCGCGAGACGGCGAACTGGCCAGAAATCCCGTCGAAGGCGAAGCCCTCGCTGAAAACGTCGCGGAAGTCGAGCGTGATGCGCCGCGGCAGCGACTGCAGGCTGAGGATGCCGAGCAGGCGGCCGACGCCCGGTTCGAGCTTGACGAACTGGCCGCTGGCCGCGTCCAGCTTGAGGTTGCCGGCAAGCGAGGAATAGTCGATGGTGAAGGGCGAGCCCTGCCACGACAGGTTGCCCGCGAGGTTGGCATTGCCGCGGCGGACCGCGTCCGGATAGCCGATGCGCGCCAGCATCTTGTCGAGGTGCCTGGCGTCGAGCTTGAACTCGACGCGGGTGTCGGCCTGGGTCGGGCTGCGGCGCCAGCGGCCGTTGGCCTCCAGCGTGCCGTCCTCGTTTTTCACATCGATGCGGGCATTCCACAAGCCCTCGCGGTTTTCGGCGATGACGCGCACATTGCCCAGCGAGCGCTCCTTGAAGGAAAGCTGGTCCACCGTGATGTCGAGCGCCGGGATGCGGTCGATGACTTCGCTGGTCCGCGCCTGCAGCACGGCGGGGCTGGACGCGGTCTCGGGCACGGCGAGCTGGGCGATGCGGCCGGACAGCTTGCCGCCGCCGCTGCTGT
>JALHNN010000471.1 GCA_022843505.1 Sulfuritalea sp. | reverse complement strand
GCGGTGGCAGATTGAACGGCGGCAACTGCAGGTTCAGGGTGCGCCATTGTCCGGTCAGGATATCCACGTTGGGCCGGTTGCCGGTATAGGTGGTGGCGATGAACCAGTTCGCCTTGCTGCGCCTGACGTTGTCCAGCGCCGCCAGCACGTCCTGGTGCGACAGGTGCACCAGGCAGTCGCGGCAGAGCACGGCGTCGGCCTCGGGCAGCGGATCGGTGATCAGGTTCACGACTTCGAAGCGGCGGCCGCTGCCGGCGAAGTCGCGGCGGTTGCGCTCGATCAGCGGGCGCACGATGTCGGCGCCGATGTATTGCACGGCGCCGAGGTCGGTCTGCTTGATCCAGTGCAGGTCGCCGCAGGGGATGTCGAGCAGGCTCTTGGCGTCGAGTTGGCGCAGCAGTCCGGGCAGGGCCTCGCGCACGGCACGCGTCTGCTCCAGCGAGGAGCCGGCGCCCGAGGCCGACTCGCCCTTCCAGCGCCGCTTGGTGTAGATGCGGGTGAAGACGTAGGAGGGAAAGCGGCTCTTGAAGCGCTGCAGCAGGGATTTCAGCATGGCGCCCTCAGTGGGAAAGCCACCAGGAACCGACCGCCAGGCAATCGACGCGCTTCTCGACGAAGGCGCGGATGGCCTCGGCCGGCGCGCAGACGATGGGTTCTTCGTGCACGTTGAAGCTGGTGTTGAGCACCAGCGGGATGCCGGACAGCCCATGGTAGGCCGAGATCAGCCGATGGTAGAGCGGATTGCGGTCGGCGCGCACCAGCTGCGGCCGCGCCGTGCCATCGACATGGACCACGGCCGGGATGCGGCTGCGCCATTCCGGCACGACGTCGAAGGTGATGGTCATGAATTCTGCGGTATGGCGGGCCTTGCCGACGCCGACGAACAACGCGTCGGCGTGCTCGGCCAGCACGCTGGGGGCGAAGGGCATGAACTCGGAGCGGTCGAGGCGCTCGTTGAGCCAGTCGTTGATCGCCGATTCGGTCGGCCGCGCCAGCATCGACCGGTTGCCCAGCGCACGCGGGCCGAACTCCATGCGCCCCTGGAACCAGCCGACGATGCGTCCGTCATGGATGGCGCGGGCCGCGGTGGCGACCAGCTCGTCCTCGCCCAGGCGCGTGCCGGTGAGGCCGGCGGCGGCCAGCGCCTGCTCGATCGCGGCATCGTCATACTGCGGGCCGAGGTAGACATCGACCAGCGGCTCGGCATCGCGCAGTGCGTCGGGATCGGCCGCGAGCATGTCGAGCAGGGCGGCGCCGACGCTGTTGCCGGTGTCGCTCATGCCGGGGAAGACAAAGACGCTGTCGACGTCCGGCAGGGCGGCGATGCGCTGGTTGAGCTTGACGTTGGCGAAGACGCCGCCGTTCAGGGCCACCTTGCGCTGGCCGCTGCGGCGCAGGAAGTTGCGGATCAGTTCGAGCGCGACGTCCTCCAGCACCTGCTGCGCGGCGGCCGAGATGTCCTCGCGGCTATGGCCGGCGATCACCTCGCGCAGATAGCCCAGGCGCCGCGCTTCGGCATCGGCGCCGGTGAAATCGGAGGTCAGCGCCTGGCCGTCGGCGGAGACGCGCAGCGCGCGCAGGAAGGCGTCGTAGAGCGGCCTCGGGTCGCCCATGGCGGCGAGGCCGAGCACCTTGCCCTCGTGGCGCATCGGCCGGAAGCCGAGCAATTCGGTGATGTGGCCGTAGAACATGCCGGCCGAGGTGCCGGCGCCGTCGCTCACCTGCTGCCGCTCGTAGCGCCCGTCGCGGAAGACGCCCGAGGTGTGGTGCACCCCCCAGTCGCCCTGGCCGTCCATGGTGACCACGGCGCACTCGCCGAAGCCGCTGAAGAAACCGGCGCTGATCGCATGCGTCAGGTGGTGGTCGTGGAAGCTGACCGCGGCGCGCGGAAAGCCCTCGCCGGCGAGGAAGGCATCCTTTTTGAAGTGCTTGTCGAAGTCGCCGCCGCGCGCCTTCAGGCGCTCGAGGAAATTGCACAACAGCATCTGCGGCCGCTCGGCACCGGAAGCCTTGCGGCGGCGGCGCACCAGGCGGCGTTCGAGTTCCTTGGTCCAGCTCTCGCGGACGAAGTACTCCTCGGGGAAGAAGGTATAGAGCAGCGCCAGGCGTTCGACGTCGGCGCGCTGTCGCCCGCCGATCGAAAGCACGGCGTCGATGGCGTGGTCCATCAGGCGCCCGCCGTCGTTCTTGACGCGGGTGATGCGCTCGTCGGAAACGGCCGCGACCAGGCGCTTGCCGTCAAACAGCGCAGCGGATGATTCGTGGCCGGTCTGCAGGCCGAGTGTGAGCGCCAATCAATGCTCCAGGGAGGGTGCCCGGCGTGCCTCCTCGAACAGGGATTCGAGTTGCCCGGCGATGCGTTCGAGGGCGAACTCGGCGGCCATGCCGCGACCGGCACGGCTCCAGCCGGCCAGGCGCTGCGGGTCGCCGAGGGCGCGGATTATAGCATCGGCCAGCGGGCCGACTTCCCCGGCCGGGACCACCGCGCCGGCCTCGTGGCGGCCCATCCAGTCGGCGATTCCGGCCCGATCACTGCCCAGGGTCGGCGTGCCGACGGCGGCGGCTTCGACGGTAACCATGTTGAGGCTCTCGCCCAGGCTGGGATTGACGTGCAGGTCGGCGGCGGCGAGGTGCTCGAAAACCGCGGCGCCGCTGAGGGGCCCGCCGGCCTGCACGCTGGCGGTGACGCCGGCGGCCTCGAGGCGCGGCCACACCGCCTCGGCCAGCCAGGGGTCGGCCGGACCGCAGAGCAGCCAGCGCGCGTCGGGGATTGCCGCCAGCACGCGCGGCCAGGCCTCGGCCAGGAGGTGCAGGCCCTTGCCGCGCAGGTTGCCGGAGAGCGTGACGATGGTCGGCGCCGCGGCGGCGATGTCGCGTTCGGCGCGGATGCGGGCGCGGATGGCGTCGCGCGCGGCGAAGATGGCGTCGAGCGTCGCCGCGTCGGCCACCAGGTGGCTGGGGCAGATCCTCAGCTTCGACTCGGCGGCGCCCTCGGCGAGCAGGGCGCGCGCGACCAGCGGCGAAACCGGGCGCAGCAGGTCGGCGGCGGCGATCACG
>JALHNN010000470.1 GCA_022843505.1 Sulfuritalea sp. | reverse complement strand
CTGCTCGCCCGGTTCGATTCCGCCGTCTTCACCCGGGGCAGCCATCTGGTCGACCAACGGTGGGTGCCCACCCTGCCGCGCGGCATGGTGCGCGCCTATCTCTGCGGTTCCAAGGTCGCGGGCTTCGGCTACCAGGAAATCAACGCGCTCTATCCCGCCGCCCCGGACGAGGATTTCACCCGCCGGCAGCCGAGCCGAAGGCACTACTACACCGGGCAATGTCATCTGTTTCAAAGGCTGCGCGAACGGCTGGAGACGGACTGGGTGCGCGGCCTTTGCGCCTGCGTGGGATTGGATTCACGGGAGCTTCCCCTGCTGTGGGACGCCGACTTCCTGCTCGGCGACCCGCCGCAGGAATACCTGCTGTGCGAGATCAACGCCAGCTGCGTGTCGCCCTTCCCTGACAGCGTCATCACTCCCCTGATCGGGGAGATCGGGCGTCGCCTCGCCGGAGGACCAGCCCGCACGCCGCCACCGTGACCACCGTCACGACCGCGCTGCCCTCGATCCCGAAGGCCCCACCCGTCAGCCAGTCCGGGCCGCCCAGGCTGAGCAGCTGCCAGCCGTCGGCCAGGTCGCGTCCGCTCACCGCGAGCCCCAGTCCCGGGCCCACGAGAAAATTCCACGCGAAGTGCAGTGTGATCACGGCCCAGAGGCTGCCCGTCCGCAGCCGCACGAGGCCGAACAGCACGCTCGCCGCAAAGACGTTCACCATCGGCAGCACCGCACCCTGAAAGGCCGCGGCATGCATCGCGGTGAAGATCACCGACGAGACGCACACCGCCCAGCCCGGACCCGACCGGCGGAGCATCACTTGAAAGAGATAACTGCGCGCGATGATTTCCTGCAGCGCCGCGTTCATCAGCAGGCTCACGGCCGCCAACGAGACGCCGGAGATGGAAAATAACCCGCGCGGCGCAAAATTCACGCCACCGAAAAGCGCGAGCAGCCCGAGCGACACACCGAGCCAGACCACCCCGCCCGCCAAGCCGCGCAGCGCACCGGCCGCGGCATTGTCCCGGCCGAAACCGAGCGTCGTCCCGCGGTCGATCCAGCGCACCATGATCCAGCAGGCGGCGAGCGCTGACAGCAGCCCCGTGCCATCGAACCATAATCTCAGCCAAGCCGGCGACCGCTGCCCAAGGTCATGCAACCACGCCTGCGGCAGCACGGCCGGCGCGATCAATCCGCCCCACAGCACAAAGAACACCGTGATGCGCCACGCAATCGCCCACGCCTGGCGCCACGGCACCGGGGCCGTGGCCGGCAGGATCAAATTGTCACCAGAGAGGGTCTGCATCCCCGCCTAACACTTCGCCAGGACCAGCGGTTGCACAAAGATCCGGTTCGAGGTCATGGCCGCCGTTGTGACATCACCTGTTTTTTCCATTGGCACTCTCCACCGGTGCCGGGGCCGTTCCACTCCCGCCCGAGAAAATCCCCGGTGGATCCAAGGTCGGCGGACGCGCCCCACGCAACTTCTTCCGGGTGCGTGCCCGTCTTGTGCCAAGCCTCAGATCTTCCGCCTTGGCCAGAACCTCGCAGCCTGCAGCGGGATGCCAAAACGCGGAACGCGCCTGCATCTGCGAAAGACACAGGGCCGGTAATCCGCCCGCCGGACCCCGTTGGCTTGCAGACCGCCACCGGGCCCTCATGGTCTGCAGCAGTCGCCCCGCCCCCTCACCCGACCGCCATGAACACCATCCTCCTCGAACTCACCATCATCTTCGTCCTGCTCCTGGCCAACGGGGTGTTCGCCATGGCCGAGATCGCCATCGTCTCCGCCCGCAAGAACCGGCTCCGCTCGCTGGCCGAGGCCGGTGACACGAGCGCCCGCCGCGCCCTCGAACTCGCCGAGTCGCCCAACACCTTCCTGGCCACCGTGCAGATCGGCATCACCCTGGTCGGTGTGCTGGCCGCGGCCTTCAGCGGCGCCGCCCTGGCGGACAAGCTGGCCGTGCCCCTGGCGGAAATCTCCTGGCTCGCGCCTTACGCCGAAGAGGCGGCCTTCGGCCTCGTGGTGGTCGTGCTCACCTACTTCACCCTGGTCATCGGCGAGCTGGTGCCCAAGCGCATCGGCCTCGGCAACCCCGAGGGCGTGGCCAGCGCGCTCGCCGGCCCCATGCACCTGTTGTCACGGCTCGGCGCTCCGCTCGTGAGCCTGCTCGGTTCGTCCACCGATGCCCTCCTCGCCCTCTTCCGCATCAAGCCCGAGCCGGAGGTCAAGGTGACCGAGGACGACGTCCGCCTGCTCGTGCGCGAGGGCATGCGGGTCGGCGTCTTCCACGCCCAGGAACCCGCCATGATCGAAAGCGTCATGGCCTTCGACCGCCTGCCCGTGCACGACCTGATGACGCCACGCGCCAAGATCATCTGGATCAACGTCAACGATTCCCACGAAACCATCTGGCACCGGATCGTCATCAGCGCCCACACCACCTTTCCCGTTTACGAGGGCAAGCGCGACAACGTCATCGGCATGGTGACGGTCAAGGCCATCTACGCCAACCTCGCCGCCGGCGTCCCGATCAATGTGCGCGACCTCATGACGCCCGCGCTGGTGGTCCCCGAGTCCCAGCCCGTCACCGCGCTGCTGGAGAAATTCAAGTCCACCGGCAAACATGTCGCGCTGGTCAGCGACGAGTTTGGCGGCATCGCCGGCCTTGTGTCCCTGCACGACATCATGGAGGCCATCGTCGGCGAACTCCCGTCGCCGGAGGACCGCCTCAAGCCCAAGGCCGTGCGGCGCGACGACGGCTCCTGGCTGGTGGACGGCCTGATCGACGCGGAGGATTTCGCCCGGGCCGTGACGGACTTCCCGCTGCCTCCGGCCGCCTCGCGCGACTACCAGACCCTCGCGGGCTTCATCGTCAAACACCTCGGCCACGTGCCCGCCGAGGGCGAAACCTTCCGCTTCCAAGGATACATGGTCGAGGTCATCGACATGGACGGCCTGCGCGTGGACAAGGTGTTGCTCCTGCCCCTGAAGAACCTGCCGGCGCCGGATGCCAAGGCCTGAGTGCGCCCCCGGAAACTTGTAACTTATTACGTTACAAGTTTCC
>JALHNN010000469.1 GCA_022843505.1 Sulfuritalea sp. | reverse complement strand
ATCGCCGGCTTCCGTTATTTCAACGTCTATGGACCGCGCGAGCAGCACAAGGGCCGCATGGCCTCGGTGGCCTTCCACCACTTCAACCAGTATCGGGCTGACGGCAAGGTCCGGCTGTTCGAGGGCTACGGCGGTTACGAGCGGGGCGAACAGCGCCGTGACTTCGTCTATGTCGGCGATGTGGTCAAGGTCAACATGGCCTTTCTCGAAGAGCGCATCTCCGGCATCTACAACCTCGGCACCGGCCGCGCGCAAAGCTTCAACGAACTGGCTGCGGCCACCGTGAATGCCTGCCGCGCGCTCGAGGGCAAGCCGGCGCAGACGCTGGAACAACTGGTCGCGGTCGGCACCATCGAGTACATCCCGTTTCCGGACGCGCTCAAGGGCAAGTACCAGTGTTTCACCCAGGCTGATATTTCGGCATTGCGCCGCGCCGGCTATGGCGAGGAATTCGCCACGGTGGAAGAGGGCGTCGCCGACTACGTGCGGCAGCTCGCCGGGGGCAAATAGGCTTCCGCCTGCCTTGCGGTGGCCAGTCCCGACGCCAGGTGCCCCGCAGGCGCAAGGCTGTCGGCAACGGAAAACGACGGCAATCCGGTTACCCGGCCGATTCCCCGCGCAGGACAGGTTCAGCGCATGGCGTAGCCGCGCAGCGTGCGGGAGAAGTCCCGCAGCGCTTCAATGCTGCTTGCATCGGCGCGCTGGCACCAGGCTTCGAATTGGGCGACCAGTTGTTCCCTGGATTGGGTCGAGCGCTGCCATAGCGCGGCGAGTTCCTCGCGCATCGTGCACACCGTGTCGAGCACGGGGCTCGCGTCGGTTGCCTGGGCGAGGACCCGGGCATCCGGGGCGGAGAGCGCCGGCGTTTCTTCGAGTGACCAGCGGTGCAGCGCACCGGCCACGTCGGGCATGTGCAGGTCGGGGGCCCGCGTGCGCAGGGCATGCATCTCGGCCTTCAGGGTTCGTCGCAGCGACCTCGCGTATCGCGCGAAAACGTCGCAGCGGTGCAGCAGGATGGCCTGCACGGTCTCCGCGTCGCAGGCGGACTTGCCCGGACTGACACGCAGGCGCGGTGCGACTCGTTTGACGTTCGCCAGGCCCAGCGCGGCCAAGCCGCGGATGTAAAGCCAGCCCAGGTCGATCTCCCACCAGCGGTTCGACAGCCGTGCCGAGCTGGCATAGGCGTGGTGGTTGTTGTGCAGTTCCTCGCCGCCGATCAGGATGCCCCAGGGAAGGATGTTGCGCGAGGCGTCACGCGTGGCGAAGCTGCGGTAGCCCCAGTGGTGCCCGATGCCGTTGATCACGCCGGCGGCAAAGATCGGAATCCAGGCCATCTGCACGGCCCAGATCGAGAGTCCGATCGGACCGAACAGGACGATCTCGATGACCAGCAGGCTGCCGATGCCGGCCAGGGAATGCGGTCCGTAGAGCCGGCGTTCGAGCCAGTCATCGGGAGTGTTGCTGCCGTAGCGTTCGAGCATCTCCTGGTCATGGGCGGCTTCACGGTAGAGCTCGGCGCCGGCCCACAGCACGCGGCGGATGCCATAGACCCTCGGGCTGTGCGGATCCTGGGCCTGATCGCAGTGCGCGTGATGCTTGCGGTGGATCGCCACCCACTCGCGCGTAATGATCCCGGTGGTCAGCCACAGCCAGAAACGGAAGAAATGACTGATCGCCGGATGCAGTTCCAGCGCGCGGTGCGCCTGATGGCGGTGCAGGAAGATGGTGACGGCGGCGATGGTGACGTGAGTCAGAACCAGTGCCACCAGGGGATAGGCCCACCAGGGGAAATCGAGTAACGCAGATGTCATGCTGTCTCCTTGGTGCGCGAATGGGATGGCCAACGCAAGCGTGTTTGACAATCCTAGGCTCCCAGTATCCTCCTTTTCATCGCGGCGACAACGTTCGGCGGAATTGCGTTCGCACGCAGGACGTGAATCCAAGTGGACAGGAATCGGCGTCGCAGGCCGGTGTCGGGCTGGTTCTGGCCGACGCTGACTTTGCGGCAAGCCGTAACCGGAATCGGAGTGGCTCCAGTATCATCCCGACCATGATTACCCGCACACTCGAAGACTGCGTTGGCAACACCCCGCTGGTGCGCCTGCAGCGCCTGCCGGGCGACGCCAATGCCAGGCGCAACAACCTCATCCTTGCCAAGCTCGAAGGCAACAACCCGGCCGGATCGGTCAAGGATCGCCCGGCGTTGTCCATGATCCGCAAGGCCGAGGAACGCGGCCGCATCAAGCCCGGCGACACGCTGATCGAAGCCACTTCGGGCAACACCGGCATCGCGCTGGCGATGGCGGCGGCGATGCGCGGATACCGCATGATCCTGATCATGCCGGAAAACCAGAGCGTCGAGCGCTGCCAGACCATGCGCGCCTTCGGCGCCGAGCTGATCCTGACCCCCAAGGCCGGCGGCATGGAGGCGGCAAGGGACCTGGCAGACCGCATGATGGTCGAGGGCAAGGGCATCGTCCTTGACCAGTTCGCCAATCCGGACAATCCGCTGGCCCATTACGAAGGCACCGGGCCGGAGATCTGGCGCGAGACCGAAGGGCGGATCACGCATTTCATTTCCAGCATGGGTACCACGGGCACCATCATGGGCTGTTCGCGCTTCTTCAAGGAGCAGAATCCGGCGATCCGGATCGTCGGCTGCCAGCCGGAAGAGGGTTCGCAGATTCCGGGTATCCGCAAGTGGCCCGAGGCCTACCTGCCGAAGATCTATGACGGCTCGAGGGTCGATTGCATCGAGTACGTCGGCCAGGGCCAGGCCGAAGACATGGCGCGGCGTCTGGCGCGCGAGGAAGGCATCTTCGCCGGCATCTCCTCGGGGGGGGCGATGGTCGTCGCCCTGCGCATCGCCGAACAGGTCGAGAACGCGGTGATCGTCAGCATCGTCTGCGACCGCGGCGACCGCTATCTTTCGACCGGAGTTTTTCCGGCCTAGTCCATTGAAACAATGAGATCGCACCCCATATGAGGTGAATGGGAAAAATGAACTTGAGCAAGACCGAACGGGAGGAGCTGACCAGCTTGCAACGCAAGCGTGCGGCGCCAGTG
>JALHNN010000468.1 GCA_022843505.1 Sulfuritalea sp. | reverse complement strand
GAAGCCGCACTGGAGTATGAGGTAACGCGGGCCATCTCCTTGCAACGCCCGCTGTCGGTAGTCCTGTTCGACGTCGATCATTTCAAGCGCTTCAACGACACGCATGGCCACGCCCTGGGCGATCAGGCCCTGCGCGACATCGCAGCCGCCACCCGTGACTGCCTGCGGACCGTCGATGTGCCCTGCCGCTATGGTGGCGAGGAGTTTCTTTTTATCCTCCCCGAGACCGATCAGGCAGGCGCCGGGGTTGTTGCCGAACGCATGCGCGAGGCCGTGGCGGCAATCCGCGTCGAGGGCATTTCCCTGTCCGTCAGTATCGGGGTTGCCGGCTTGATCGAGGTCGGAGCCACTTCGCCCCGTGAACTCACGGCGGTGGCCGATGCTGCGCTCTACCGCGCCAAGCATCGCGGGCGCAATTGCGTCGTCGCGGCCAACCCGCCGGAAGCGCGCGCATGATGCGGGTGCAGCGCATCGGCGCGCGGCTGATCCTGGCCGTCGGCCTGGTGGCGGGCCTGGGACTGGCGGCCGTGATGCTGGCCTATGGCGCGCGGCAGGAAGCGTCGATCCTGCGCCAAAACGAACTGGCCATGCGTCGGGTCACGCTGAGCACGGTTGAAGGCTTGACCGCCATCATGCTGCGCGGCTACGCCGAGGTCGCGCACGGCTTTGTCGCCCGGCTCAATACTGTCGACGGGGTGATCGACTTCCGCATCCTGCGTCCTGATGGCCGGGAAGCTTTCATCGACAACCAGACGGTGGATGCGGTCAACCGGCAACTGAACGAAGACCGGTTTCCTCGCCATCCGCTGGTCCGGGTCGCACCGCTGGCGGTTGCCGCTGACGATCCGGCACTCGCGCAATTGCGTACGACGGGTCAGGCGGCGTTTTCGTACATCGTGCAGGAGGACGGTTCGCGCAGCGTGCGCCTGCTGGAGCCGATTCCGAACGTACGCGCCTGCCGGGAATGCCACAGGGCGCAAGACCCGCTGCGCGGCATCGTCCTGCTGCAAAGTTCCCTTTCCGCGGTCGGCGCCGATGTACGCCGCACCTGGGCGATTGCCCTGAGTCTCGCACTAGCCGGAATCCTGGGGATTGGCCTGATGGTCTGGCTGATTGCAGACCATACCGTCGTCAAACCCCTGGCGCGGCTGACCGACGCTCTGGCAGCCGCGCGCCGGGGCAGGCTGGATATCCGTGTGGGGGCCGCCGGGAGCAAGGAAATCGACGCCATGGCAGCGAGTTTCAACAGGATGGCCGGGCACTTGCAGCTGCTGTATGCGAATTTGTCCGACGAGCGCGGCGCCTTGTCCACCATCATCCGCAGCTCCGGCGACGGTATCGTGCTTGCCAATGCCAGCGGCGTCATCGTCAGCGCAAACGCGGCGGCGCTGACCCTGCTGGGCCGCAGTGAGCCGGAGGTTCTTGGCCAGCAACTGGCGACGCTGATCGGCAATCCCGACTGGATGAGGCATCGCCTTTCCGGCAAGGGCGGCTCGACCGAGATCGACCACCGCGACCGGCGCCTGCTTGTCGATGCCTGGGAGATGGGAAACGACAAAGGCGAAAGAAGGGGGGCGGCAATCACCTTGCGAGACGTGACGGAAGTCCGACGCCTGCACGCCGAGCTTGCCGCCATGGCCGCGACAGATGCGCTAACCGGTCTTTTCAACCGCCGGCATTTCGATGCCAGCCTCAGCGAGCACCACGCCCTGTGGCGGCGCTACCGCATTCCGCTGTCCCTGCTGCTGCTCGATGTGGACCACTTCAAGCAGTTCAATGACCTTCACGGGCATGAATGCGGCGACCGCGTATTGCGCGCGATTGGCGCCGCCTTGCGCCAACTCGACGACCCGACAGCCATCGCCTGCCGATACGGAGGCGAAGAGATGGCGGTCATTCTGCCGGGCCGGGAATCAAAGGCCGCAATGGCGCTCGCCGAAACCATCCGGACCATGATAGAAAAGCTGGCAGTGGATAATCTGCGCGTGACGGTCAGCATCGGGGTCGCCAGCTGTCCGCCGCTGGAACCGGGGGATCTGCTGACCGTGGTGCGACAGGCCGATGCAGCGCTCTACAACGCCAAGGAACGGGGACGGAACCGCGTCGAGCCGGCGATCGCCAATGCGGAGAGGCCTTCCGCGACCACCTGAGCACTCGCCGCGCCAATGGCGCGCCCCGCGCCCGAATGCGCCGGCGAAGTCCGCCGCGAAGTCCGCCGCGAAGTCCCCCGCGAAGTCCCCCGATTTGTCAGCTTGCCTTTGCGCCCACCAGCAGCCTGTCTCGGCGAAGTTCGATGGCTCGGGCGTGCTGCGCCAGCCAGGCGGCAAAATGCGCGGCTTCGGGCCAGTCGTCGCGTTCCAGGTAAAGGCCCGCCGGGCCGGGGAGGCGGGGCACGCTTCTTTGGGTGCTTCCTTGTCGTGCAACAAGAAAGTAACGCGCCCGCCGGGGCGAGACCCGGCACAGCTCCGCCGATGCTGTATATACTGACAGTATGAAGAGCCATCCTTCCCGCAAGGGGCGCGGCGCCGTCGTTTCCCCCGACGGCCGCTTCGATGCGTGGCAGCGGGAAGCGGCGGACGACGGCTGGTGGCAGGATCAGGAGGAAGCGCCGGGCACCGAACTGAGCGTCGACACGGCGAAGACGGTGATCACCTACAACAGCTCCCCGGATATTCCCTACGACCGCTCGATCAATCCCTACCGCGGCTGCGAGCATGGCTGCGCCTACTGCTTCGCACGTCCCTCTCACGCTTATCTAGGCCTTTCGCCGGGACTGGATTTCGAGACCCGGCTCGCCTACAAGGCGGATGCCGCGGCAACCCTGCGCCGCGAACTCGCCAAGCCCGGCTACGTCTGCCGGCCGGTGGCGCTGGGCATCAACACCGACGCCTGGCAGCCGGTCGAGCGCCGGCTGCGGGTGACGCGCGGCATCCTTGAGGTGCTGGCCGAAACGCGTCATCCGCTGACCATCGTCACCAAGTCGGCGCTGATCCTGCGCGACCTCGACCTGCTGGCCGACATGGCGCACGACGGCCTGGTCCATGTCGCGGTGTCGATCACCACGCTCGACCCGGCGCTGGCGCGAA
>JALHNN010000467.1 GCA_022843505.1 Sulfuritalea sp. | reverse complement strand
ACCCAGTCGAGCGCCGAGAGGTGGTAGAAATGCACGATCTGGTCATGCACCGAGTGCGCCAGGATGATCAGGTTGCGGATGAACTGGGCGTTCAGCGGCACTTCCATGTTCAGGGCGTTCTCGACCGCACGCACCGAGGTGATGGCATGCACCGTGGTGCACACGCCGCAGATGCGCTGGGTGATGGCCCAGGCGTCGCGCGGATCGCGCCCGAGCAGGATGAGTTCGACGCCGCGCCACATCTGGCCCGATGACCAGGCCTTCTTGACGCGGCCGCCGTCGACATCGACGTCGATGCGCAGGTGGCCCTCGATACGGGTGATGGGATCAATCGTTACGCGCTTGGACATTTTCTTTCTCCATCCTTCAGTGGGCGGCCTGCGCATCTTCCCGGGGCAAAACCGGGAAGCGGCGGGTGATGATGATGTAACCGAGAACTTCTATGGCGAACATGCCGGCGGTGACGAGAACCTCGGGCAGGGTCGGGAAGTAGCTGAAGCCGCCAGAATCGCCGACGACGGTCTGGTAGCCAATCAGGTAGCCGTTGAGTCGCAGCAGCGCGCCGCCCAGCATCAGCAGCACGCCGGCAAGGAACAGGCGCGCCGGATTGCGGCGGTTGGCTTCGGCACCGATCAGCAGCAAGGGCGCAGCAAGGCAGAGCATCTCGAGCCAGAACATCAGCGCCTGGATCGAGGGCTCGAAGGCCCTGGGCAAGGCGCCGCGCACTACGAGATCAGCGACGCGCACCACCAGATAGACGGCGAGGAAGCCGAGCATGATCTTCGCCAGCGGCGTCAGCATCTGCGTTTCCAGCTTGCGCCGGTAGGCCGTCGAGGTCAGGCAGGACTCGAACAGTACCACCGCGTAGCCCATGGTGATGGCCGTCAGCAGGTAGAGCAGCGGCTGCAGCGGCGTCTGCCAGAGGGGGTGGATCTGCACCCCGAGCACCACCAGCAGCGTGCCAAGCGAGGACTGGTGCATCATCGGCAGCACGGTGCCCAGCGCAATGATGAAGAACATCGCCTTGCCCACCTTCTTCTTCAGTTCGAGCTTGCCCTGCTGCTCGAAGATCACCGGCGAGAACTCGATCCACATGACGATGATGTAGAGCGAGATGCAGACCGCCACCTCGAACATCACTGAGTTCAGGTTGATCGACCAGGGATTGAACATGTGCCAGACGTTCCAGGGGCGACCGAGGTCGAAGATCACGCCGGCGCCGGCCAGCGTATAGCCGAACAGGCTGGCCAGCAGCGCCGGGCGCACCAGCGGGTGGTACTCGCCCCTGTTGAAGATGTAGACCAGCATCGCCACCGAGAATCCGCCGCAGGCGAAGGCCGAGCCGATGACGACGTCGAACACCACCCAGATGCCCCAGGGATAGCCATCGTTGAGCGCGGTCACGGCACCGAGGCCGAACAGGAAGCGCACCAGCAGGATCGCGAGCATGACCGCGATCAGGACGCCGCAGGTCAGCGTGGCCGCATTGACCAGGCTGCCGCCGACCGGGGCCGGCGCCGCGTGTTGATTATTGGCCATGTTCAGCTCCCTTCCTTGCCGGATGCTTCATCCTCCGGCTTGACGTTGCGCTTGGCAACATAGGTCATCGCGCCGAGTACGGCGAAGGGCATCAGCAGACCGCCGTAAAGCGAATGCTGGATGGTCTCCGACATTGCCGCCGCGGCATCGGGCGGCAGGTCGGGCATGCCCATCTTCTGGAAATTCACTCCGGAAAGCTTGAGCACCTGGGTGCCGCCATATTCCTTTTCGCCATAGACGTGCGGCAGGTACTTGCCGGCCTGGGTCTCGTAGCTCTGGTCGGGTTCCTCGCGCCAGCCGTTGCGCATCTTCACGCCCTTGGCGTCGGCCGTGACCCGCGCCTTCCTGTCCGCGGCGGACAGCAGATGGCCGCGCGGGAAGCGGTTCATTTCGCCCGGCTTCATCGCCAGGCGGCGCTTGGCCTCGGCCAGCAGGTCCTCGGTGCGACCGAAGAGCGTGGCACCGGTCGGGCAGACCTCGGCGCAGGCCGAATAGTGGCCTTCGTTGTGACGATGGCGACAGAGCTCGCACTTGCCGATTCTGCCGGTGGGCGAGTCGTACTGGTATTTGGGAATGCCGAAGGGACAGGCGGCGACGCAGTAGCGACAGCCGATGCACTTGTCCGGGTTGTAGCCGACCACGCCGGTGACCGGATCCTTGGTCATCGCCGACACCGGACAGGCCGAAACACAGGACGGATCGCCGCAATGCATGCATGAAGTCTTCATGAAGGCGAATCCGTTAACCTCCTGGTCCTTCGCATCCATGGTGCCGTTGCGGTACATCTTGATGATGTTGAAGGTATAGCCCGAGGTGTCGAGCGGGGTATCCCACAATTTGTCCGCAATGGAAAACTCCGGGGGGTTTTCATTGGCGGTCTTGCAGGCGGCGACACAGGCCTTGCAACCCACGCAGAGATTGCCGTCGTAGAGCAGGCCAAGCGCCTCGGCAGGTATGGGACGGGTGTCGCGCGCCGCAGCGGGGGTGCTGGCAACGCCAGCTGTCGCCGCTGCGCCTCCTGCCAGCACACCCTTGAGAAAATCACGCCGGGTGCCCATGATCAGGCTCCGGCCTTGTCGTCGGATGGCTTGGCGGCAGCCTTGGCGCGCTCGGCCTCCTCGGCGGCGTGGGACAGGCCGAGGTTGCGCGTCAGCATCACCGCGGCACCGGCGGCAGCGCCGGCCACCGCCGCCACGGCAGCGGCGGAAGCGAAGGAGGCGGCCTTGCCCTGCTCCTCGACGATGCGCGGATACTGCAGTGGCGGCGTGACGTTGAGCATCTTCGCCACCTGATGGATGGGCTTGGTAAAGCCGACGCCCTGTTCCGAGCAACCGATGCAGGGATGTCCGCAGCCCACCGGCCAGTTGTTCTCGCCGGCATCGCCGAAGCCCAGCGTCGAGCAGTTGGCGTAGGTTTCCGGACCCTTGCAGCCCAGTTTGTAGAGGCAGTAGCCCTGGCGGTGGCCGGAATCACCGAACTCCATGGCGAAGCGGCCGGCGTCGAAGTGGGCGCGGCGCTCGCAGTTTTCGTGGATCAGGCGCGAGTAGG
>JALHNN010000466.1 GCA_022843505.1 Sulfuritalea sp. | reverse complement strand
CGGCCTGATCACCTCGCGCTTCACCGGCCTCGAGTTCCAGGTCGGCGTCTTCGTGGGTCTGGCCGGCATCCTGGTGTGCTCCTTCCTCGGCGGCATGAAGGCCGTGACCTGGACGCAGGTCGCCCAGTACATCATCCTGATCGTGGCCTACATGATCCCGGTGGTCTGGCTGTCGGTGAAGCACACGGGTATTCCGATCCCGCAGCTGTCTGCCTACACCACGGCCCTGCCGGCGGTGACGGCGCTGGAGAAGCAGTTCAACGACAAGGCCGATCCGAAGGGCGCCAAGGAAGAGTCGGTGCGCGCCATCTTCCGCGAGCGCGCCGCTGCCGCCACGGCCAAGCTGGCCGGTCTGGAGAAGGATGGCCCCGCCTTCCTCGCCGCCGAAAAGCAGAAGCTGACCGACAAGCTGGCCGCGCAGAAGGCGGAAGCCACGCCGGACGCCAAGGCGATCGAAGCCACCGAGAAGGCCATCAAGGACTTCCCGGCGGACGCCGCCGCGGCGAAGAAGGCCTGGACCGCCGAGAAAGCTGTCGGCGCCCGTGCCAACCCGGTCAAGGCCCACGCCGAGCCCTTCGCGGTCGGTGGCAAGGACGATGCCGAGAAGGAGAAGAACCGCACCAAGGCGAAGAAGAACTTCCTCGCCCTGATCGCCTGTCTCATGATCGGTACCGCCGCCCTGCCGCACATCCTGATGCGCTACTACACCACGCCGTCGGTGCAGGAAGCCCGCGTCTCGGTGTTCTGGTCGCTGTTCTTCATCTTCCTGCTCTACTTCACCGCGCCGGCGCTGGCGATCCTGGCCAAGTTCGAGGTGTATAGCAACCTCGTCGGGTCCAGCTTCGCCTCGCTGCCGGCCTGGGTCAGCAACTGGTCCGCGGTAGACAAGACGCTGATGAACATCGCCGACATCAACAAGGACGGCATCGTGCAGCTGGCGGAAGTCGTCATCGGCGGCGACCTGATCGTGCTGGCCACCCCGGAAATCGCGGGCCTGCCCTACGTGATCTCGGGCCTCGTCGCGGCCGGCGGCCTGGCGGCGGCGCTGTCTACCGCCGACGGCCTCTTGCTGACCATCGCCAACGCGATGTCGCACGACATCTACTACAAGATGATCGACCCGAACGCCTCGACGGTGCGCCGTCTGGCGGTGTCCAAGGGCCTGCTGCTCGTGGTGGCGCTGGTGGCCGCCTACGTCACCAGCCTGAAGCCGGGCGACATCCTGTTCCTGGTCGGTGCGGCCTTCTCGCTGGCAGCCTCGGGCTTCTTCCCGGCGCTGGTGCTGGGCGTGTTCTGGAAGCGTGCCAACTACGCCGGTGCCGTGCTCGGCATGACGGCGGGCCTGGGCGTGTGCATGTACTACATGTACCAGACCTACCCCTTCTTCGGCTGCGGCGCCAACTGCGCGGCCAACCAGTGGTGGGACATCGCCCCGATCGCCGCCGGCACCTGGGGCATCCCGGCCGGCATCCTCGGCATCATCATCGGCAGCCTGGTAACCGCCGCGCCGAGCAAGGAGATCCAGGAGCTGGTCGACCACGTGCGCTATCCGAGCCTGGAAGGCGACATCGACACCAAGGGCGTCTGACAAGACTTTGTAGGAGGAGGAGGAGGGAATAAGGGGTCGCACCCCACACCCTCATTGCAACGGCCCCAGGGAAACCCGGGGCCGTTTTTTTATGTCGGACTCGGAGAGTCCGACGGTATCCATGGATATGTCCAGCCTGGAAGGCTGGACGGTATCCCCAGCCATGCCCACTCGTAAATTGGGCCTTTGTAAGCTCCCCGTCAGGGTTGCCGATTCACAATAGATCACCGTAGGGTATTGGCGCTGATTCAGACCCGCTGATTCAGGCCGTTGGTACTGCTCCGAAAAAAAGCGGCGACGCATGACACAGGGGAAAGGCCCGGGGTGCGTCTCAGGAATGTCCGTTCCTGGCTGCCGCGGATAAAAAACATATCGGAGGAGTGCTACATGCAACTCACGGAGAAGCACAAGCAGTATTGGCAGATCAACCTGCGAATGACGAGCGTCCTGCTCGCGATCTGGTTTGTCGCCACGTTCGTCATGGGCTGGTATGCCCGCGAACTCAACACGATCGAGATCATTGGTCCATTGGGCTTCTACATGTCGGCCCAGGGTTCGCTGATCATCTACGTGGCGATCATCTGGTTCTACCAGCGCTACATGAACAACCTGGACAAGGAATACGGTGTCCATGAAGGGGAGCTCGAATAATGGCCACCCAGACCCAATCCCAATTTACTTCCAACCTGAAGCGCTACTACAGCTTCTATACCGGCGGTTTCGTCGCCTTCGTGATTTTCGTCGGCATCCTCGAGCAACTGGGCGTGCCGCAGAAGATCCTCGGCTACGTCTTCCTGTTCGCCACCATCGCCCTGTACGCCGGCATCGGCTTCATGTCGAAGACGGCCGACGTCGGCGAGTACTACGTCGCCGGCCGGCGCGTGCCCGCGCTGTTCAACGGCATGGCGACCGGCGCGGACTGGATGTCGGCGGCCAGCTTCATCGGCATGGCCGGCACCCTGTACCTGACCGGCTATGACGGCCTGGCCTTCGTGCTCGGCTGGACCGGCGGCTACTGCCTGGTGGCGCTGCTGCTCGCGCCCTACCTGCGCAAGTTCGGCCAGTTCACGATTCCGGACTTCCTCGGCGCCCGTTACGGCGGCCACCTGCCGCGCCTGATCGGCGTCATCGCCGCCATCATCTGCTCCTTCACCTACGTGGTGGCGCAGATCTACGGCGTCGGCCTGATCACCTCGCGCTTCACCGGCCTCGAGTTCCAGGTCGGCGTGTTCGTGGGCCTGGCCGGCATCCTGGTGTGTTCGTTCCTCGGCGGCATGAAAGCCGTGACCTGGACGCAGGTCGCCCAGTACATCATCCTGATCGTGGCCTACATGATCCCGGTGGTGTGGCTGTCGGTGAAGCACACGGGTATTCCGATCCCGCAGATCTCGGCCTACACCTCGGCCCTGCCCAAGGTGACCGCGCTGGAGAAGCAGCTCAACGACAAGGCCGATCCGAAGGGCGCCAAGGAAGAGTCGGTGCGCGCCATCTTCCGCGAGCGCGCCGC
>JALHNN010000465.1 GCA_022843505.1 Sulfuritalea sp. | reverse complement strand
GCTCGGTGGCCCAGGTCGCCGGACGCAATGCGCTGGGCGTGATCATGACCGGCATGGGCGATGATGGCGCACGCGGCATGAAGGAAATGCACGATGCCGGAGCACGCACCGTCGCCGAGGACGAATCGACCTGCGTCGTCTTCGGCATGCCCAAGGAGGCGATCAAGCTCGGCGGCGTGGACCGCATCGTGCCGCTCGATTCCATCCCTGCCGAAATCATCGCTTACGGCTGAGCCAGCGGATACCGGAGACCCCCATGCCAGGCCCGTTGATTCACGATCCCAAAGAGCTGGAACGCAGCGCGCGCAACATCAATCCCGGGGGCTGGGCGGTCGAAACCGACCGGGCGATCACCACCCTGCTCGGCTCCTGCGTCGCCGTCTGCCTCTATGACCCGAAACTGAAGCTGGCCGGGATGAACCATTTCCTGCTCCCCAGCCGCTCCAAGACGGCCGACGACGACTCGGACGTCATCCTTGCCGGCGACTATTCGATGGAGGTGCTGCTCAACACCATGCTCAACAAGGGCGCGGCCAAGCAGCGCATCGTCGCCAAGGCCTTCGGCGGCGGCACCATCGTCACCTCGATCCTGATGGCAATCGGCCAGCGCAATGCCGAGTTCGCCAAGGAATGGCTGGCGCGCGAAGGCATTCCCCTGGCGGCACAGGACTTCGGCGGCGCCTGGTCGCGCAAGATCTTGTTTACCCCGGATACCGGCGATGCCTACTGCCGGCGTCTGCCGATCAGCCAGCCGGGCGTGCAGGACGTGGTGAGCGCGGAGCGCGCCTACGAGCAGTCCCTGATCCGGCCAAGCCGGCCCGCCGCCGAAAAGAAGATCGAACTGTTCTGAGGACGACCGCCATGACTGCAAACGCATCCGCGCCCTCCTCCCTGCCCGACGCCCGGACCGTCGACGTGCAGGCCATCATTGCCAGCGTCGCCACCGCGGCCGAGAGCGGCACGCTGGTCTTTCCCACCACGGCGGAACTGTCGCTCAAGGTGCAGCGCCTGATCGACGATCCGGACTGTTCGATCGATGCCCTGGCCAAGCTGGTGCAGGCCGATCCGGTGCTGGCCGCACGCGTCGTCGCCGTCGCCAACTCGGTGGTCTACAACCGTTCGGGTCGCGCCATCGACGACATCCGCAGCGCGGTGTCGCGGCTGGGCTTCAATACCCTGCGCGTGCTGGCCGCCGCCGTCGTGGTGCGCCAGATGGAAAGCATGGCCGGCAGCCCCGCCCACCGCGCGCTGGCCATGACGCTGTGGGAGCATACGGCCCATGTGGCGGCGCTGTCCCAGGTCATCGCCCGGCGCGTCACCCATGTCAATCCCGACACCGCCTTCTTTGCCGGCATCATCCATGAAATCGGCGGCTTCTACCTGGTCGCCCGCAGCGCGGACTACCCCGGGCTGCTGGAGTCGCCGCACGGCAGCCTGCTGGCCTGGGACGCGGGCGGCGCCGCCGCCGTGGGGCGCGCGGTGCTCAAGCAATTGGGCGCACCGGCCGCCGTGATCGAAGCCATCGAAGGCATGTGGGATGGCTATCTGGCCATGCCGCCGCATTCCCTGGCCGATACCCTGCTGCTGGCCGATCACCTCGCCCCGGTCGAATCGCCGCTGTCTCAGCTCGCCGGCACAGGGCGCGAAGGCACGACGGCGGAAATCGATCTCGCCCTCGATGACGAAACCCTGTGTGCCATCCTCGAGGAATCGAAGGCGGAAGTCGAATCCCTGATCGAGGCATTGCGCGCCTGATGCATCCGTCCGCCGCCCACCATCGCGAGACCTGACCATGTCCGAACTGCTCAAGAATGTCGATGCACGCACCCGGCTCGCCGGCACCAACAAGCTCGAAATACTGCTGTTTTCGCTCGGCACCGATACCAACACCGGGCGCCGCGAGACCTTTGGCATCAACGTGTTCAAGGTGCGCGAGGTGATGAACACGCCGACGATCACGGCGGCGCCCGAAATGAACACCGCGGTCAGGGGCATGGTCAGCCTGCGCGGCGCGCTGGTGCCGGTGGTGGATCTTGGCGATTACGTCGGTGTGGCGACGGATTCCCAGCGCACGATCATGATCGTCACCGAATACAACCGCCACACCCAGGGCTTCCTCGTCGAATCGGTCGATACCATCCTGCGCGTCGATTGGGCGCAGATGCGGGTGCCGCCGGAAATGCTCAGCAACAACATGGGCGGGCTGGTGACGGCGGTCACCGAGCTGGAGGACGGGCGCCTTGTCATGCTGCTCGACGTCGAGCGCATTCTTGCCGAAACCGTCAAGCCCGACTACAGCATGCTGTACTCGAACATCCCGCCGCTGGACCGCCAGGACCTGATGGTCCTGTACGCCGACGACTCGTCGGTGGCCCGCGGGCAGATCCAGCGCACCCTGGATGCCATGGGCGTGCGTTCGGTCGGCGCCGTCAACGGCCGCGCCGCCTGGGACGAACTGCGCCGCATCGCCGACCATGCGGAACGGTCCGGGCGCCCGGTGCGCGATTTCGTCCAGGTCATCCTCACCGACGTCGAAATGCCGGAAATGGACGGCTACCTGCTGACGCGTTCGATCAAGGGCGATCCGCGCTTCCACGGCATTCCGGTGCTGATGCACTCGTCGCTGTCGTCCGCCTCCAACCAGCAACTCGGGCAGTCGGTCGGGGTGGACGAGTACATTCCGAAGTTCGAGCCGCAACGCCTGTCCGAGGCCCTGGCGCGCCTGCTGGTAGGCAAGCTGCCGGACACGCCGGCCAGCCCCGTGCCGGCCATGCGCTCCGGCCTCGCCCTGACCAACCAGGCGCCCCCCTCCCTGCTCGACAGCGTCGATGCCCGCACCCGCCTTGCCGGCTCGAACCGCATGGAGATCCTGCTGTTCTCATTGGGTACACACGAGCTCTTCGGCATCAATGTCTTCAAGGTGCGCGAAGTCTGCGATACCCCCGAGATCACGCGCACGCCCAACATGCCGACCGGTGTCGAGGGGCTCATCAGCCTGCGCGGCGACGTGATCCCGGTACTCTCCCTGGTTTCGGTAATGAAACTCGCCGACGCGCCGCCAGGCCGAGGCAGCGCGATGATGGTCGCCGAGTACAGCAA
>JALHNN010000464.1 GCA_022843505.1 Sulfuritalea sp. | reverse complement strand
GGCGCCGTTGAGGCTGACGCAGGCGCATTCGCCGGCGGCGAAGAGGCCGGGCAGGGGGGTTGCCGCCGCCGTATTGGTGGAGATGCCGCCCATCATGTAATGCACCACCGGGCGGATCGGCACCGGGTCCTTGATGATGTCGACGCCGAGATAGCTCACGGCGAGTTCATGCACCAGCGGCAGGCGCTCGCGGATCTTCTTTTCGCCGAGGTGGCGCATGTCGAGCAGGACGCACTCGCCCCATTGCGTGGTGACGGTGTTGCCCTTCTGCAGCTCGTGCCAGTAGGCCTGGCTCAGGCGGTCGCGGGGCCCCAGTTCCATGGTCTTCAGTTGCGGCTGGCCGACCGGCGTTTCCGGCCCCATGCCGTAGTCCTGCAGGTAACGCCGGCCGTGCTTGTTGGTCAGGATGCCGCCTTCACCGCGGCAGGCTTCGGTGAGCAGGCTGCCGGTGTTGGGCAGGCCGGTCGGGTGGTACTGGACGAACTCCATGTCCTTCAGCGGCGCCCCGGCGCGGTAGGCCATGGCCATGCCGTCGCCGGTCTTGATTGCGCCGTTGGTGGAGAAGGGGAACATGCGCCCGGCACCGCCGCCGGCGATGATCACGGCCTTCGCGTCGAAGCGGCGCAGCTCGCTGCTGCGCATTTCCATCGCGGTGACGCCACGGCAGCGGCCGTCGTCCATCAGCAGGTCGAGGGCGAAGAACTCGTCATGGCGCGTGATCGACGGGAATTGCAGGGAGGTCTGGAACAGGGTGTGCAGGATGTGGAAGCCCGACTTGTCGGCGGCAAACCAGGTGCGCTGCTTCTTCATGCCGCCAAAGGGTCGTACCGCGACCGAGCCGTCGGCCTCGCGGTTCCAGGGGCAACCCCAGTGCTCGAGCTGCAGCAGTTCCTTGGGCGCCTCGTGGATGAAGTACTCGACGCAGTCCTGGTCCGAGAGCCAGTCGCCGCCGCCGACGGTGTCGTGGAAATGGAAGTCGAAACTGTCGTCGGGCTTGATCACGCCGGCGGCCCCACCCTCGGCGGCGCAGGTGTGGCTGCGCATCGGGTACACCTTCGAGATCAGGGCGATGCGCAGCTTCGGCGCCGCCTCCGCGAGGGCGATGGCGGCGCGGAGTCCGGCGCCGCCGGCGCCGACGATGACGACATCGCTGGTCAGTGTTTCCATGGTCCGCCCAGATAACTTTAGCAAGCGCTAATATCGATGGAGTATCGGCGGTCTGGGGAGATCCCTGTTGATCTGCATCAAAGTGCCTTGCCGGAGCTGAGGAAGGGCGGCGGCGACCGGAAGATCCCTTCCCCGGTCTGGCATTCGTTGGCGGCAGTCGCTATAATCTCGGGCTTTCGATCGCTTCCGAACCGATACCGAGAATCATCATGCGCAGCAAACTTGTGGCCGGAAACTGGAAAATGCATGGCAGCCTGTCCGGCAACCAGGGACTGCTGCAGGCGGTCCGCGACGGCGTGAAGGGAAATGCGGCGGTCGCCGTCTGCGTTCCCTATCCCTATCTGGCCCAGGCCAGGGCTGTCCTCGAAGGCGGAAGCGTCGCCTGGGGCGCCCAGGATGTTTCGGAGCACGCGCAGGGTGCTTTTACAGGCGAAGTCAGCGGTGCCATGCTTGTCGATTTCGGCTGCCGCTACGTGTTGGTCGGACATTCGGAGCGCCGTTCGTTCTATGGCGATACCGATGCGGTGGTGGCCGCCAAGTTCACCGCCGCCCTGAAGGCCGGCCTGACGCCGGTACTTTGCGTCGGCGAGTCGCTTGCCGAACGTGAAGCAGGTACGACGGGCGAGGTCGTGACGCGGCAGATCGACGCTGTTCTGTCGTCGTCCGGCGTCGCCGCGTTTTCGTCTGCCGTGGTGGCCTATGAACCGGTCTGGGCCATCGGTACCGGCCGCACGGCCTCCCCGGCGCAGGCGCAGGAGGTCCACGCCCTGATCCGCCAGCGCTTTGCGCGCGACAGCGCGGAGGTGGCCTCCGGCCTGCAGATCCTCTACGGCGGCAGCGTCAAGCCGGGCAATGCAAAAGAACTCTTCGGCCAGCCGGATATCGACGGCGGCCTGATCGGTGGCGCATCATTGGTGGCCGAGGATTTCCTCGCCATTTGCGCCGCCGCCTGAGCAAGAAAAGTACGAGGTCTATTCATGGATATCCTTTATTCCGCAATTCTGGTGGTGCATGTCCTGGCCGGAATCACTGTCGTCGGCCTGGTCCTGCTGCAGCACGGCAAGGGGGCCGACATGGGAGCCGCCTTTGGCAGCGGCGCTTCCGGCAGCCTGTTCGGCGCCACGGGTTCGGCGAACTTCCTTTCGCGGGCGACCGCGGTTCTCGCCGCGGTATTTTTTCTTACCAGTCTGAGCCTGTCCTACGTCTCCAACTCGCGTCCGGCAAAGTCCGGCAGCGTCATGGATTCGGTGCCGGCAGTCACCGCTCCTGCGGCGCCCGCGCCGGAGCCCGGGGCGCCCGATTCGAAGGCGAAGGAGATCCCGAAGTAAGCCTCCGGTTCCGTGATCCATAGATTTTTTTGTTGCAGCGCATGAGCGCATCGATGGCGTAAGATATAATCCGCGCCGCTCGCGCAGAAGAGCAAAAAGCCGACGTGGTGAAATTGGTAGACACGCTATCTTGAGGGGGTAGTGGCGAAAGCTGTGCGAGTTCGAGTCTCGCCGTCGGCACCAGTTTTTGGAGTTGAAACGCAGTCAGTAATTGAGCAGTCGGGCATCGGTTTTCTTGCAAGGCATCGCGGGGTGGCCGGTAACAACAACTGAAGACGTGGCCGCGCCACCAAAATGCTGGAAAACTACTTCCCGATTCTCGTTTTCATCCTGGTTGGCCTGGGTTTCGGCTGCGCGCCGATCCTCCTCGGTTGGCTGGTAGCCCCCAATCGCCCGGACAGCGAGAAGCTTTCCGCCTTCGAATGCGGCTTTGTCCCCTTTGAAGATGCGCGCATGAAGTTCGACGTGCGCTATTACCTGATCGCCATCCTCTTCATCCTGTTCGACCTCGAGATCGCCTTCCTGTTTCCCTGGGCCACCATCTTCAAGGAGATCGTTGCCACCGATGCGGTGAGGATGTTCGGCTTCATCGAAATGTTCGTGTTCA
>JALHNN010000463.1 GCA_022843505.1 Sulfuritalea sp. | reverse complement strand
ACGACGGCTACTTCTCTATCGACAAGAAGACCAAGCATCTGGTCGATCCGGAAACCGGCAGGAGGTCCACGGAAACCGATGATGTGGATGCCTATGACCTGATCCTCAAGGACAAGGAACGACTGCTGTCGTTCGCCGAGCCCGTACGCTTCATCTTTTCCCACTCGGCACTGCGCGAAGGCTGGGACAACCCCAACGTCTTCGTCATCTGCGCGCTCAAGCACAGCGACAACACCGTCTCGCGCCGGCAGGAGGTTGGCCGTGGCTTGCGCCTGGCGGTGAATCAGTTGGGCGACCGCATGGACAACCCGGCGACGGTGCACCAGATCAACGAACTGACGGTGGTGGCCAGCGAAAGCTACAAGGATTTCGTCAGTGCGCTGCAGAAGGACATTAGCGACTCGCTTTCGGCCAGGCCGCGTGTGGCGGACAAGGCGTACTTCACGGGCAAGGTGCTGGCAACCAGCGTCGGCGACTTGGAAGTCACCGACGACATGGCAACCGACATCGAGTTCTACCTGATCCAGAACGGCTACGTCGACAAGAAGCGGAATATCACCGAGAAGTACCACGCGGCCAAAAAGGAAGGTTCGCTGGAACAGTTGCCCGATGAACTTGTAGCGCACGCCGAGCAGGTCTTCCAGTTGATCGACAGCGTGTTCAGCGAAGCGCAATTGCCGCAGATCGGCGACGACCGCAAGGCCAAACCCAATCCGCTGAATGCGAACTTCGACAAGAAGGAATTCCAGGCGCTGTGGCACAAGATCAACCGCAAAGCGGCCTACACCGTTCATTTTGAAACTGCCGAGCTGGTGGGCAAGTGCGTGACGGCGCTGGACGCAGAACTGCGTGTCAAGCCGATGCAATATGTGATCGAACGCGGTGTTCAGGTTGTCGATAGCAGCTTTGACGATCTCAAAGCGGGTACCGCGTTCAAGCTCACGGCGAGCGAGACGGAAAACTACACCGACTCGATCCACTCAGCGGTGAAGTACGACCTGATCGGCAACCTGGCTGAAGCTACCCAACTGACGCGCCATACCATCGCCGCCATCCTCAAGGGCATCAACGTAGCGGTATTCAGCCAGTACAAAACCAACCCGGAAGACTTCATCGCCAAGGCCGGCACGCTGATCAACGAGCAAAAGGCCACCGCCATCGTCGAGCACATCGCCTATGACCCGGTCGACGAGAGCTACGGTTCGAACATCTTTACCGCCGAAAAGCCCCGGGACGATTTCAGCAAGGCATTCGAGGCCAAACACCACATCTACGACTACGTGTTCACCGATTCGGGCAATGAACGAACGTTTGTCGAGAAGCTGGACGCGAGCACCGAGGTTGTCGTTTACGCAAAGTTACCGAAGAGCTTCTTTATCCCCACGCCGGTAGGCAACTACAATCCCGACTGGGCCATCGCCTTCCAGGACGGCAAGGTCAAGCACATCTACTTCATCGCCGAAACCAAGGGTTCGATGTCCACCCTGGATCTGCGCGCCATTGAAAAATCCAAGATCGCCTGCGCCCGCAAGTTCTTCGCCAAGATCACGTCGGATCAGGTGAAGTACGACGTGGTGGATAGCTATGGAAAATTGATGGAGTTGGTGAAGTAGACTTGGATTTCGATAAGGCGACCTGGAATTATTTCCTGGATCGCGAATTGCGGCCCGAGCAAATGCTTGCCGATTGAAACCCGACACCACAGAAACTGATCGTATATGCAGAAGCAAGCACCAGAGATTTTTCAACTACCCCTCGCGTCCCTCAAACTGGCCGGCTTGCCGCCGAGCACCGATGCAGGGTTCGAGCAAGCGGTCGTTGCCCATTACGCCTTGCAGTACGGTGCGAAGGGCTGGACGGCTGCGGTGGTCGTGAGCGGCGGGATGGTGCGCGTCTTGGCCGTGCCGCAGCAGGGAATCGAGCCAAAGGCTTATCTGCTTGGCCTGCTGCGTCACGGCTATATCGAGGACGCCCTGCCGGGGCTGGAAGCCATGTATGGCATGGTTGATGATCCGGACATTTGCTTCAACTATGGCGTGGCTCTGTCGGAGCTTGGCCGGGTTGCGGATTCCTTGTCGCCGTTGAACAAGTGTCTCAACCTTGATCCCGCGTACGACAATGCGGCCATCGCCGTCGGCGTTTCGCTCTCTAAACTTGAACGCTACGACGAGGCGGAAGTCGTGCTCAAGGCAGCCGCCAAGATTCAGCCGGAAAATGCCCTGGTCAAGCAAAACCTCGCCGCAACCCTTGCTCGCGCCCGGAAGTTTGCCGAGGCTTTGCCGTATTTCCGCCAGGCCGCATCACTGGCGCCAAACAACTCCGCAGTGCTCATGGGCCTGGCGAACTGCCTCGACTCGATGGATGCGCATCGAAAGGAAGCCCTGACGGTCTATAAAGACCTGGTCAAGCGGTTCCCCGATTCGCAGTTCGCGGAAAAGGCCACGCAGATCTTGAACCGCGCGGGACAGGCAGACCTGCGCAAGGTGGTGGATGGCGGGTATCGCCCGGATGCGGTGGAGTACATGATCGGCGCCATGAAGCGGTTTGCGGAAATTCCGCATGAGCAAGTCGGGCGCGCGGTCATGGAGATCGCGCAGCTTGGCCAGGCCGGCCTCGAAATCAACAATCCCTTGAAGCGTTATTCGCTGACGAACCTCGACGGAGATTTTTCAGGTCTGCAACTCCTTTGCTACATGCACGTCGGCATGGCGTTGTTCAACCCGGAAATGGATTGCGGCTCCGGCTTGCAGCGCGAGTTCGAGATTGCCAAGGGCATGGCCGGCGCGGTAGCGAAGAGGAAATGATCGAGGCCCCCATCAGCACGCCACCGAAGGCGTACATGGATATCATCAGCCCGCTGATCAATAGCGCGCGCGGTTTTCTGGAGTCGGGTGAAGCACTTCAGGCGTTCGCCTTCGTCGGCAGTCTGTCCAGGAATCAAGTTGTCCCGGTGATGATTCAATCGGGAGCCGATGCGGTCAAGGACCAGTCAGCGAGTCTGATTCAGTCAGCCGCACTGGTATTGGAGGCCGACTTCGTCTTCACGATCATGGAAGCCTGGTCGCTTCGGCCCGACAAGGTGTTGCAGATGGATGCGATCCTC
>JALHNN010000462.1:1844-3103 GCA_022843505.1 Sulfuritalea sp. | reverse complement strand
GCAGCTGCCGCTCACCGGACGCAGGATCCCGGTCATCGCCGACGCCTACGTGGACCGCGAGTTCGGCACCGGCTGCGTCAAGATCACGCCGGCCCATGACTTCAACGACTGGCAGGTCGGCCATCGCCACGGCCTGGCGCCGATCAGCGTCCTCACCCTCGACGCCCGCATCAACGAGCACGGCCCGGAGAAATACCGCGGCATGGACCGCTACGAGGCGCGCAAGCAAATCGTCGCCGACCTGGAAGCCGCGGGCCTGCTGGTGTCGACCAAGCCGCACAAGCTGATGGTGCCGCGCGGCGACCGCACCGGCGTGGTGATCGAGCCGATGCTGACCGACCAGTGGTTCGTCGCCATGAGCAAGCCCGGCGCCGATGGCAAGAGCATCGCCGGCCAGGCACTGGAATGCGTGGCCTCGGGCGAGATCCGCTTCGTGCCGGAGAACTGGGTCAACACCTACAACCAGTGGCTCAACAACATCCAGGACTGGTGCATCTCGCGCCAGCTCTGGTGGGGCCACCAGATTCCCGCCTGGTACTCGGACGACGGCCGTTTCTATGTCGCCCACGACGAGGCCGAGGCCTACGAGCAGGCGAAGCGCGACGGCTACACGGGCGGCCTCGAGCGCGACCCCGACGTGCTCGACACCTGGTATTCATCGGCACTGTGGCCCTTCTCGACCCTGGACTGGACACCGCAGTGGCAGGAAGACCCGGCCGGCAACCCGAACACCGCGCTCGAGCTCTACCTGCCGTCAACGGTGCTGGTGACCGGTTTCGACATCATCTTCTTCTGGGTGGCGCGCATGGTGATGATGACGAAGCACATCACCGGCAGGATCCCGTTCCGCGATGTTTATGTGCATGGCCTGATCCGCGACGCGGAAGGCCAGAAGATGAGCAAGTCCAAGGGCAACGTGCTCGACCCGATCGACCTGATCGACGGCATTTCCCTCGACGAGCTGGTGGCCAAGCGCACCACCGGCCTGATGAACCCGAAGGACGCCGCCAAGATCGAAAAGCGCACCCGCCGGGAATACCCGAACGGCATTCCCGGCTTCGGCACCGACGCGCTGCGCTTCACCTTCCTCTCGCTGGCCTCACCCGGGCGCGACATCAAGTTCGACATGCAGCGCTGCGAGGGCTATCGCAACTTCTGCAACAAGCTGTGGAACGCAACGCGCTTCGTGCTGATGAACTGCGAAGGCAAGGACTGCGGCCTGGCGCCGCATGGCTCGGACGCCTGTACCGGCAGCTACC
>JALHNN010000462.1:0-1834 GCA_022843505.1 Sulfuritalea sp. | reverse complement strand
ACCTCGACTTCTCGCCGGCCGACCGCTGGATCGTCAGCCGCCTGCAGCGGGTCGAGGTCGAGGTCGCGCAGCACTTCGCCGACTACCGCTTCGACCTGCTGGCGCGCGCGATCTACGAATTCGTCTGGGACGAGTACTGCGACTGGTATCTGGAGCTGGCCAAGGTGCAGGTCCAGGGCGGGAATGAGGCGCAACAGCGCGCGACGCGGCGCACCCTGGTACGGGTGCTGGAAGCGGTGCTGCGCCTGGCCCACCCGCTGATCCCCTTCATCACCGAGGAACTCTGGCAGACGGTCGCCCCGATCGCCGGCCGCGCCGATGCCGGTGACGAGGCCCGTTCGCTGATGCGGCAACCCTACCCGAGGGCCGACCTGTCGCGCTGCGATGCCGGCGCCGAGGCCTGGGTGGCGAGGCTCAAGGAAATGATCAACGCCTGCCGCAGCCTGCGCGGCGAAATGAACATCTCGCCGGCGCAGAAGGTGCCATTAGTCGGCGCCGGTGATACGGCGATCCTCGGGGCCTACGCACCCTACCTCGCCGCGCTGGCCAAGCTCTCGGAAGTCACCGCGACCGAAACCCTGCCGGATTCGGACGCGCCGGTGCAGATCGTCGGCGAGTTCCGCCTGATGCTCAAGATCGAGATCGACGTCGTCGCCGAGAAGGAGCGCATCGGCAAGGAAATCGCCCGCGTCACGGGCGAGATCGAGAAAGCGGAGAAAAAGCTCGCCACCGAAAGTTTCGTCGCGCGCGCGCCGGCCAACGTGGTGGCGCAGGAGCGAGAGCGGTTGGCTGGCTTCAACAGCTTGAAGGAAAAGCTCGCCAGCCAGCTTGCGCGTCTCGGCTAATTGGCCGTCCTGCTGTCCCAGACGCCGCCGGCGACCTTGGCCATCATGGCCTGGTTGCTGTCCGGATGGGTGCTGATGCCCATGAACTGGAACATGCCGAGTTCCGGCCAAGCCAGCGCTGTCCGGTAGCGCGCGAACAGCGCATACGCCTTGTTGTCGACAACGAAGATCTCCCAGGGCAGTGCGGCGACGTGGTCGGCGCCGATCTTCTTCGCCCACCAGCCTTCGCCGTCTTCCGGATCGTTGGTCGCCACGCCAAACACCGCGACATTCCTTTCGGGAATCACAACCTCGTAGACTTTCGAGGTTTTGGCGACGCCCTTGGCCAGGTTCTCGCGAATCGTCTTCACTGCCTCGTCAAAGCTCGCATGCACCTTGAGCTCACTCTTGTCGTCGAAGCGCTCCATGCCCACCATGTAGCGATAAGTCGCCAAGTCATCGACGGCAACCTCGCCGCCGAAGGGCTTGCCGGCGCCGAACGCCTGCTGCAGGCGGGTTGAAGCCGCCTTCACCGCGGCCTCGGCCTTGCCGTAATTGCCGCGCAGGAAGGCGCGCTGCCAGTATTCGAGGTTCTGGTAGGACACCGAGCCGTCAGCCTTGACGCCGACGCGGATCGGCACGCCAACCACCGCCGAACCGCCGACCTGCGCCAGGGCCGCGGTGTAGCTGCGCTCGCTGACGATGATCGAGGCATGGGTCGGAATGCCAGGCGGCACGTGGCGGCCGATGACCGTGAAGCCGGCGGCGGCAAGTTTCTGCTCGGCCGCCGCGACGGCAGTCTTGAGGTCGGTCGCGACCAGCCTGTCTCCAGCCACATAAGGCTGCAGGGCATTGGCCAGCAGCGAAAAGACGGCGAGCACAGCGCCGGCGACGAGTTTTTTCATTTGTCCTCCGTCAGGGAGCATCGGGATCGGCATAGGGGACGGCCATCATAGGCCGTACCCCTGCCACACCACCCGGCATGCGGGTCCGCACCGGGCGGTTCGAGA
>JALHNN010000461.1 GCA_022843505.1 Sulfuritalea sp. | reverse complement strand
TGGCGGCGACCACCGTGGCGCTGATGCGACGACCGCCGAGGTCGACGCGCAGCTGGCCGCCGTCGATGAAGCGCCCGGTCGCCGATACCGCTTGACCGTCGAATTCGAGCTGGATGCCGGACCCCGTATAGGCGGCATTGACTGCCTTTTCGACCTCGCCGGCGCGCAGGCGGATCTCGCGCCGCGTCACGCTATTGACCCGCCAGCCGTCGCGCGCATGCCAGGGAGAGTACGGATCGTTGCCGGCGACGGCCTCGGCCGCGGCATACTGCTGATCCTGGATCAATTCGGCGAGTGCCGCCACCAGCCAGGCTTCCGCCGGTGGCTCGGCCCCCTCGGGAAAGAGGAAACCGCGCTCGCGCTCGATCAGCCCGGTGTCGAGGTCGGCCTGGGCGAAGGCCGGGCAGGCGACGAGGCGCGACAGGAAGCCGATGTTGTTGGAGACGCCGACCACGCGGTAGTCCGCCAGCGCCTGCAGCATGCGGGCCAGGGCCCGCTCCCGGCTTTCGTCCCAGACGATCAGCTTGGCGATCATCGGATCGTAGTGCGGCGAGATCTCGTCGTCCTGTTCGACGCCGGTATCGACGCGCACGTTGATGTTCTCGGCCGGCGGTGCGAGGTGGATCAGCCTGCCAATCGAAGGCAGGAATCCCTTGTCCGGATCTTCGGCGTAAATGCGGGCCTCCAGCGCATGGCCATGGATGCGCAATTGCTCCTGTGCCAGCGGCAGGGGCTCGCCGGCGGCGACCTTGAGCTGCCACTCGACGAGGTCGAGCCCGGTGATCATTTCCGTGACCGGGTGTTCGACCTGCAGCCGCGTGTTCATCTCCATGAAATAGAAGGTGCCGTCCTGGTTGGCGATGAACTCGACGGTGCCGGCACCGACATAAGCGACCGCCTTGGCCGCGTCAACCGCGGCCTTGCCCATGGCGGCGCGGCGTTCGGCCGTCATGCCCGGAGCCGGCGCTTCCTCGACCACCTTCTGGTGGCGGCGCTGCACCGAGCAGTCGCGCTCGAACAGGTAGACGCAGTTGCCATGGCTGTCGCCGAAAACCTGGATCTCTATATGGCGCGGGCGCTGCAGGTATTTCTCGATCAGCACGTGCTCGTCGCCGAAGGAGGACTTCGCCTCGCGCTGGCAGGAGGCGAGCGAATCGGCAAACTCTTCGGCCTTCCACACCGCGCGCATGCCCTTGCCGCCGCCGCCCGCCGAGGCCTTGATCAGCACCGGGTAACCGATGGCGTCGGCCTGCTGCTTGAGGAAAGCCGGCTCCTGGTTGTCGCCGTGGTAGCCGGGCGTCAATGGCACGCCGGCCTTCTCCATGAGCTTCTTGCTTTCCGACTTGAGACCCATGGCGCGGATCGCGCTCACCGGCGGGCCGACGAAGACGATATTGTTCTTGGCGCAGGCCTCGGCGAAGTCTTCGTTCTCCGAGAGGAAGCCGTAACCGGGATGGATGGCCTGGGCGCCGGTGGCCAGCGCCGCGCCGATGATCTTGTCGATGACGAGATAGGACTCGCGCGGCGGCGGCGCGCCGATGCACACCGCCTCGTCGGCCAGGCGCACGTGGCGGGCGCCGGCATCGGCCTCGGAATACACGGCGACGGTGCGGATGCCCATGCGCCGCGCGGTCTTGATGACGCGGCAGGCGATTTCTCCGCGGTTCGCGATCAGAATTTTTGTGAACATGGCTTAGCCCTGGGCGATCCAGTTGGGTTTGCGTTTCTCTAAAAAGGCGGTCATGCCTTCGCGGCCCTCTTCGCTGGCGCGCAGGCGCGTGATGCGCTGCGCCGTGTCCTCGACCACCTCGTCGGAGAGCGGCCTCCAGGCCACGGCGGAAATCAGCTGCTTGCATTCGGCCAGCGCCCGCGGGCCGTTCTTCAGCAGGGCGTCGATGATCTCGCCCAGCGCCTCGTCGAGCGAGGTTTCGTCGGTCACCATCTCGTGCAGCAGGCCGATGCGATAGGCCTCGGCGGCCGAGAAGCGCTCGGCGGTGAGCATGTAGCGCCGCGCGTAGCGCTCGCCGATCGCGGCGATCACATGCGGGCTGATCACCGCCGGAATGATGCCGAGCTTGACTTCGGTCAGCGAGAATTGCGCGTCGAAGGTGGCGATGGCGATGTCGCAGCAGGCGACCAGGCCGACGCCGCCGCCGTAGGCCGGCCCCTGGACGCGGGCGATGGTCGGCTTCGGGCATTGCGCGAGGCGGCGCAGCATCCCGGCCAGGGCACGCGAGTCGTGCAGGTTCTCGTCCTCGCCGTAGCCGGCGGCGCGCTTCATCCAGTTGAGGTCGGCGCCGGCACAGAAGCTCTTGCCGGTGCTCGAAATCACCAGGACGCGCACAGCAGGATCGTCGGCCATGCTGTCGATGGCATGGGAGAGTTCGGCGATCAGGGCGTCATCGAAGGCATTGTGGCGCTCCGGCCGGTTGAGGGTGATGATGCCGACGCCGAGGTCGACTTCGGTAACGATGTTGGTATACATGGTCGCTCCGGTTACATGCGGAAGACGCCGAACTTGGTCGGCAGGATCGGTGCGTTCAGCGACGCGGATATTCCAAGTCCGAGCGTGCGCCGGGTCTGTACCGGATCGACGATGCCGTCGTCCCACAGCCGCGCCGTCGCGTAGTAGGGATGGCCCTGGGTTTCGTACTGGGCGCGGATCGGCGCCTTGAAGGCTTCTTCGTCGTCCTTGGGCCAGGTCTTGCCGGCGGCTTCCATGCTGTCGCGCTTGATGGTGGAAAGCACCGAGGCGGCCTGCTCGCCGCCCATCACCGAAACCCGCGCATTGGGCCAGATCCACAGCAGGCGCGGGCTGTAGGCGCGGCCGCACATGCCGTAGTTGCCGGCGCCGAAGCTGCCGCCGATGATCATGGTGAATTTCGGCACCTGGGCCGTGGCCACCGCGGTCACCATCTTGGCGCCGTCCTTGGCGATGCCGCCGTTCTCGTACTTGCGGCCGACCATGAAGCCGGTGATGTTCTGCATGAACAGCAGCGGAATGCCGCGCTGGGCGCAGAGCTCGATGAAGTGCGCGCCCTTCTGCGCCGACTCGCCGAACAGGATGCCGTTGTTGGCGACGATGCCGATCGGATAGCCGTGGAT
>JALHNN010000460.1:431-3110 GCA_022843505.1 Sulfuritalea sp. | reverse complement strand
CGTCACCGTTTCCGGCCGCTCGGTGCTGTCGCGCAATGTCAGGCAGGGCACGCCCATCACCGTGGTTTCCTCGGTGATGCCGCCCGAATCGGTAATCACGCCCTTCGCATGCTTCACCAGGTAATTGAATTCCAGATAAGGCTGCGGATCGACAAAATGAATCCCCGCCCCCGCCCCCGTAGGAGCGAGCTTGCTCGCGAACCCCACCTCACCCGTAGGAGCGAGCTTGCTCGCGAAAACCCCATCGCCAGCAACCTCGCTCCTACAAGAACCATCCTCCAGCGCCCGCAGATTCTTCGCCGTGCGCGGATGCACCGGAAAAACCACCGGCAACCCACCCGCCCCCTGCGCAATCGCCCGCAACAGCGACAACAACTGCTGCTCGCCATCCACATTTGCCGGCCGGTGCAGCGTAACGACGAAATACCGCCCCGGCTGCAGCCCCAGCCCGCCCCAGAATTCCGGCGCACGCAAGCGAGGCATCTGCTTCAGCAGGGTATCGATCATGGTGTTGCCGACGAAGAAGATCCGCTCCTCCGCCACCCCGGCCTGCCGCAGATTCGCGTTGGCCACCTCGCTGGTAGTAAAAAACCAGTTCGTGATCGAATCCGTCACCACACGGTTGATCTCTTCCGGCATGGTCCAGTCGCCCGAGCGGATGCCGCCTTCCACATGCGCCACCGGCACGCCACATTTGCGCGCGGCGATCGAACAGGCCATCGTCGAGGTCACATCGCCCACCACCAGGCACAGATCGCTGCGCTGCTCCAGCAGCACCTTCTCGTAGCGCACCATGATCGCGGCGGCCTGCTCCGCCTGCGTGCCGGAACCCACTTCCAGGTTGATGTCAGGCTCCGGAATGCCAAGCTGCTCGAAGAAGCTGCCCGACATTGCCTTGTCGTAATGCTGGCCGGTGTGGATCAGGCGGTAGCGCAAGCCACCGCCGCGCGCCTGCGCCGCATTCAACGCATCGATGATCGGCGCGATTTTCATGAAATTGGGGCGGGCGCCAGCGATGAGGTCAATCTGTTTCACGCAATTCCTTTGCCGGAATCATAGGCATCACGAACCAATGGCTTGCGCAGTTGCCCAACCAGCAAGATCCTCAGCGGCGCAAACATCTCAGCCGAGTTCACCAAACGTTCGTAAGCCAAGCCAACCAGATAGGTCGGCCACGTCATACGCAAGTATTCCGGGCGGCCTTCGATGCGTTCCACGCGTTCGACCAGCAAACCAGCCTCAGCCGCAAGGCGCTTGATGTCACCCAGACAATTCGCCCGATAGCGCGTCGGGAAGGTGTCAACCTCGGCCCGGCCCCGCAATCGATTCACATATTGATGAAAACCATGCGGCGTCAGCCGAGCAATGGTCGGCATGTAATGCCACTTGTTAGGAGTCTTGAATAGAAACACACCACCAGGCTTGAGAACGCGGGCTACCTCACGAAAGACCTGGAGTGGGTCGTCAAGATGCTCGAGAACGTTGTCTGAAAACACCACATCGAACCGGGCATCTTCATAGGGAATCCCATCCGCGTTGGCAACTCGTCCCTCGTCAAGCATGGGGTTAGCGACAACCCGGGGATCAAGATCGACACCGCAGACCGATGCGGCCAGGCCTCGAAAGTTCATCTGTTCAACTATCCCAGCGCCTGCTCCCAAATCCAAAACCGCAGCATCCAGATTCAAATACGAAACTATCCGCTCACGAAATAGCTGGTCATCCCAATTTCGCTGAAACCGTGAGTAAAAAGCCCGATCGATCCAGATTCCCAGAGGGCTCATTGCCGCACCGTCGCAATACGAATCGAAAACACAAATAGGCGGTTCCAGCAAACACCATAAAAACTAGGCATCGGACAACTTCCTGCCATCCAGAAAAAACGTACACCAAATTTCTATACATAAAATCGAGAAAATTGTATAAGCGCCATCAATCATTCCTTGCCTGTCGAGATCAACAAGGTTCTTTACGGCCGCGACATCGAAAATTCCTCGTGATCGAATCCTGCTGTCAGAAAGATGGTAGCTAATCAATTCCTTCATTTCGACATGAAGCCAACGTCGCAGTGGTGCGCCAAATCCCGTTTTGGGTCGATAAACCACGTCACGAGGAAGAAGCGGCTCCATCGCCTTCTTGAGCAGCCATTTCCCTTCACCACTGCGGTATTTCATTGAGTCCGGCAACGACCAAGCAAAAGCAAGAAGATCAGGATCAAGAAACGGAACGCGCACCTCAATGCTCTCCGCCATGCTCATTTTGTCGGTGTAATTCAGATTATGGTCAGTCAAGAAAAACTTCTGTTCCAAGTACAACATTTTACTAAGTGCGGAAAGCGAATCTGGCAAGCCCTGAATAGCCCGCTGCAAAGGAAAAGAATCGTCTTGTCCGCTCAGTGCGGAACGCATTTCCCCACTGAGAAGCCCTATTCCAACACCCGGATCAATCCAATTAAAGTAAGCCGCAATGCGTTCATCCGAGCCAAGACCAGCGTCGCGAAACGCCTTGGCAAAACGGCGCTTGCTTGGGGTACTAACTGACATTGTTCTTGCAGTACTTGCCAGGAGCGCTCTTGTGCTGTGCGGTAACCACGCCCAGTAACGCTCTTTTAGCAAAGCATCATGCCGTCGATAACCGGAAAAGAGATCATCACCGCCTGTGCCGGAGAGCAGAACCTTG
>JALHNN010000460.1:0-421 GCA_022843505.1 Sulfuritalea sp. | reverse complement strand
ACACCCATTTCCCGCGCAAGCCCACATATAGCTTGAACATGCAACCCGGCAGGGTCGGCTTGCGGCTCATCCAACTGAAAAATCATTTGCGGTAGCTTTTCAACAATTTCCGCACCGACCTCAACGACGTTCAGACGAACTCCCAAGTGTTTCGCAACAGCCTTTGCATAGGGAAGATCATCTACGACACCCTCCTCTGCCCAGCGTTGATCGCGAAAAGCAATTGTGAAACATTCGATCTGCTGATCGGGAGCATAGCGGCGGGCAAACGCGACCACCGAACTCGAATCCAATCCACCCGACAAAAACGCACCGACAGGCACATCCGAGACCATCTGCCGACGGGTAGCATTTTCAAGTTTCTGTCGCAGCGATTCTTCAGCATCGATATCGGAACCGGAAAATCTCGGTTCTTGAATGG
>JALHNN010000459.1 GCA_022843505.1 Sulfuritalea sp. | reverse complement strand
GTTCGGCCAGTATGTGCCGCCGGAATTGGTCGAGGAGATGAGCCGCGACCCCGAGAACTACAGCATGGCCGGGCGCAAGGCCGAACTGACGGTGCTGTTTTCAGACGTACGCGGCTTCACCACGATTTCCGAGGGCCTCGAACCGGACGAACTGGCCAGGCTGATGAACATGTATCTGGGCGCCATGACGGTGGTGGTGCGCAAGCACCGCGGAACGCTCGACAAGTACATCGGCGATGCCATCATGGCCTTCTGGGGGGCCCCGGTCGACGACCCGGAGCATGCCCGGAACGCGGTTCTCACCGGCCTCGAGATGAACGTCGCGCTGCAGGCCCTGAACAAGGAACTGCTGGCACTGGGCTGGCCGGAACTCAAGATCGGCGTCGGGGTAAACACCGGGCCGATGACGGTTGGGGACATGGGCTCACCGGTAAGGCAATCCTATACCGTGATGGGCGATGCGGTGAACCTCGGCTCGCGCCTGGAGGGAATCACCAAGCAGTATGGCGTGGGATTCATTGCCGGCGAGGGGACCCGTGAGATCCTCAAGAAGGACTTCGTTTTCCGCGAACTGGACCGGGTCAGGGTCAAGGGCAAGGCGGAACCGATCGGCATCTACGAGCCGGTTGGCGAAGAAGGCAAGGTTTCGAAGGAGGAACTGGAAGAGATCAAGCTGTGGAACCAGGCGTTGCGCCTGTATCGTGCGCAGGACTGGGACCAGGCGGAGATAACCCTGATGAACCTGCAGCGGATCAATCCGCGCTACCTCTACGACCTGTACATCAAGCGCGTCGAGCATCTGCGCAAGGAGCCGCCCGGAGAGAACTGGGACGGCGTAACCACGTTCGAAACAAAATGAAAATCAACCCTCCGGCCCTCTTTCCAAGCGAAGGGGTGACGCTGGTTCAGCCGCTGTCGCGGATTCCGGTGTCCGGATTGCCGTCTTCCCCGGTCCGTCCGGCACAGGCGGGAATGCCGTGAAGGTCCGCATCCTGGGCTGTAGCGGCGGCATCGGCGGACGACATTTGCGTACCACGTCGCTGCTGGTCGACAATGACATCCTGATTGACGCCGGCACCGGGGTCGGCGACCTGGCGATCGCCGAGCTGGCGCAGATCGACCATGTTTTCATCACGCATTCCCACCTCGATCACCTCGCCTGCATGCCGTTCATGATCGACACGGTCGGCGACATGCGCAATCGACCGCTGACGGTACACGCCACCGAAGCCACGCTGGAGATCATTCGCGCACACATCTTCAACTGGGCGATCTGGCCGGATTTCAGCGTGATACCTACACCGGAGAAGCCCTTCATGCGCTTCGCCACCATTCAGGTCGGCGAGACCATCGACATCGATGGCCGCAAGATCATTCCGCTGCCGGCCAATCACACTGTTCCTGCGGTCGGCTATCAGGTCGACTCGGGGCAGGGAAGTCTGGTGTTTACCGGTGACACCGGGCCCTGCCCGGAGCTCTGGCAGTTCGTGAATCAAATCCGCAACCTGCGCTACCTGATCATCGAATGCGCCTTCTCCAACAGCGAAAAGTGGCTTGCGCAGGCGTCCTTGCATCTTTGCCCCAGCATGTTGCTCGAGGAACTGTCCAACCTTCAGCGCGATGCCGAAGTCTTCATTACCCATCTCAAGCCTGGGCAGATCGAACTGACCATGCAGGAAATCGAGGACTGCATCGGCGAGTTTCGGCCCGGCATGCTGCAGAACAACCAGTTGTTCGAGATATGACCATGGGCGATCCGGTTAGCGTCGACCTGTTGGCGCGGCTGCAGCCGCTGGCGTCGCTGGGGAAGGACGGACTCGGCGATCTGCCTGCCTTGTGTCGTACTCACCGCTTCGCGCGTGGTGGCGATCCGTTCCGCGGCACCGACTGGAGCGGTCAGCTCGTCTATCTGGTTCAGGGACAGCTTCTAGCCTCCCTGGCGGATGGAAGCAACCGGGTGCTGGTCGGCGGATATGAGTTGGCCTCGGCGCCAATTGCGCGCGGTGGCAAACTGCCGGGAAAATCCCTGTGCATCACCGATGTCGTCCTGCTAGCACTGGAGGAGGACAAGCTGGATATCGTACTTACCTGGAACCAGCTTGCCGCACCGGTGACCGATGCCGCCGGTGGCGCGACGGACTGGCGCAGGATGTCCGACATGTTCGCCCTGGATAACCTGACGGTTGGCGTGTTTGCATCGCTGCCGCCGGAGAACATCCAGTCGCTATTGGCCAGGTTTTCCCGTCAGTCCGTCAAAAGGGGCGACACCATAATCAGCCAGGGTGATCCCGGCGACTACTACTACCTCATCGAAAGTGGGCGTTGCAAGGTTTCGCGGCAGGTAGCCGGTTCGTCGATTCAGCTCGCCGAGCTCAAGGAAGGCAACGCTTTCGGTGAGGAAGCGCTGGTGGCCGACACCGTGCGCAACGCGACGGTGACCATGAAGACCGACGGCGTGCTGCTCCGCCTTTCGAAGGAAGATTTCAATGAATTGCTGCGGGCACCACTGCTGCAGCGGGTCAGCGGCGGCGAAGCGGTGCGGCGGGTCGAGTCCGGCGCGATCTGGATCGACGTGCGCTTTCCTGCCGAGTACCGCAGCGACGGATTCCCGGGTGCGCTGAACATCCCGCTCGACGACATTCGCCAGGCCTCGGCGGCGCTCGACCCGGAAAAGGATTACATTGTGTATTGTCAGACGGGACGCCGCAGTTCCGCCGCGGCATTTCTGCTTTCCCAACGCGGGTTCAATGCTGCTTTGCTCGAGGGCGGCATGCGAGCTTATGCGGGTGCCATGGAGTCAGTGCAATGAGCGCAGTACCAGCAGCAGCCGAATCGGCCGCGGACGTCGACGCGCGCCTGGCGTTCTTCAAGAACCTGCAGGTCGTCACCAACAAGGTCCATGCGACCGCCAACATCGACGAGATCATGCTCGAGCTTTCGGGCGAGATCTGCAGCCTGTTCAATGCCGATCGCCTGACGATCTACACGGTGGGCGACGACAAGGCGTCGATTGTTTCCAACGTGAATACCGGACTCAATTCATTCAAGGATCTGCGCCAGCCGATCGCCTACCAGAGCAATGCCGGCCATGAAGCGCTTGACAAGAAGACGTTC
>JALHNN010000458.1 GCA_022843505.1 Sulfuritalea sp. | reverse complement strand
GTATTCCTTTCGCCAGCTCATGAACGTCATCTGGAATCTTCCCTTCTTTTCCCGTTGCGGGGCACTCGCCGCCGGACGATACGGTCTCAGGAAACGGAGAATGCGTCCATCCGTGGATTGCGCAACAGGCTGCGGAATCTACGTAGGTCTTCGCCCCGAGCAACTTCGCGAGCCTTGCTCGTTACGAAGGTTGCGGTGGCAAGATGCCCTGCCCAGGCAACTTCTGTCCTGCCATGCGTCCAGGTCAAGCGTACGGATGCGGACGCGTTGCGCAATCCGGCAGGGAACGTTAGGGTGGCGTGGCCGACGTATTGTCGGTTCTGCCCTTTTCCATTTTCCTCAGCCTGGCCAGTACTCCGGGGGCAATTGCGTGCAGCCCGGCCACTTCGTCAAGTGCCCCTATATCTGCTGCCTCGCGCGGCATGCCATAAACCACGCAGGTCGCCTGGTCCTGGCCGATGTTCCAGGCGCCAGCCTGACGCATCGCCAGCAGGCCCCTGGCACCGTCCTTGCCCATGCCGGTGAGGATCATGCCGATGGCTCGGCGGCCAAGCTGTTCGGCCATCGATTGGAACAGCACATCCGCCGCCGGCCGGTGGCGGTTGACGGGTTCATCCTGCGACAACTCCAGCACGCAGCCGCCGGCGACCTTGCGCACGCGCATGTGCGAGTGGCCCGGCGCGAGGTAGGCCATGCCTGGCTTGAGGCGCTCGCCGCCCTGGGCTTCAACAACGGTCAGTCTGGACAGGCCGTCGAGGCGACGGGCAAAGGATGGGGTGAAGGTCTCCGGCATGTGCTGCACCATGACGATGGGCGGCATCTGGGCCGGGAGCGCTACCAGCACGTCCTTGATCGCCTCGGTGCCGCCGGTCGAGGCGCCGATGCCGATCACCATCTCGTTCAGCAGCCGCGGCGAAAACTCGGCGGGGGAGGGAGTCGGCGCTGGTGCCACGGCGCTTCGCGGCGCGGCCTTCAGCCGGGCGCCGGAGGCCGCGCGGATCTTGTCGCGGATATCGTCGGCGTAGCCCTGCAGCACTGCGGGGTTGCCGGCCTGCGGCTTGGCCAGGTAGTCGACGGCGCCGAGTTCCAGTGCCCGCAGCGTGACTTCCGACCCGGCGGCGGTGAAGGAGGAGATCATGATCACGGGCATGGGCCGCAGGCGCATCAGGCGCTCGAGAAAGTCGAGACCGTCCATGCGCGGCATCTCGACATCGAGGGTCAGGACGTCCGGGTTCAAGGCCTTGATCATCTCGCGGGCGGCGATCGGGTCGGGTGCGGCGCCGACGACCTCCAGGTCTTCCGCACCGGAAATGATTTCCGTGAGCAGCGCCCGCATCAGTGCGGAGTCGTCGACGACAAGTACCTTGATGGCCATGATCAGAACAGTTCGATTTCGCCGGCGATCGGCGTTTCGGTGAGGCGCGCTGCGTACTCGCGCTCGCGCTTGACCAGGGTGTCGTTGTGCAGGCGGGCGAGTTTCCTGACCAGCACGCGACCCGTGGCGGGGAAGAAATACACCTTGCGCGGATAGACATCGAGCAGGTCGCGCGCCGCTACCGGAATGCCCTCCATGCGCAGGAAGTCGAGCACGAAACCGCAATTCCGCTGGCCTACGTTGGAGCTGGACAGGGCCGCCATGACGCGGCCGCCGCCGAAGACCTTGGCTTCGAGGCTTTCGCGGCGGGCGCCAAGCTTGATTAGGTGGTTGATCAGGATCTCCATGGCATAAGCGCCGTAGCGCGCCGACGACGAGTTGGGGCCGGCTTCGGCAGAGTCTGCCAGCATGAAGTGGTTCATTCCGCCGATACCCTTGGCCTTGTCGCGGATGCAGGCCGAGACACAGGAGCCGAGTACGGTGACTAGCAGCATGTCCGTGGTGGTGACGAAGTATTCGCCCGGCAGCACCTTGACTGCTTCGGTACCGAAGGTCGGATCAAAGTAGCGATTGTCGGCTAGGTGTTCGACGAAACCGGCATCCATTTTCAGAATCTCGCCCGGTGGGCGCGTTCGGACCGGTCGGCGCGCTCATAAACGGTGCGGCCGAGCGAACGGAAAAGGTCGGCGGCATGCAGGAAGCTTTCCGAATGACCGGCGAAGAGCAGCCCTTCTTCGCGCAGCAGGGGTACGAACTTCTTCAGGATCGCGTATTGCGTCGGCTTGTCGAAGTAGATCATCACGTTGCGGCAGAACACCACGTCGAAGGGCCCCTGCAGCGGCAGGCGTGCGTCGAGCAGGTTGATGCGGGTGAAGCTCAGCAGCTTCTGCAATTCCGGACGCACGCGGGCATGGCCGGCATTGGCGCCGGTGCCCTTGAGGAAGAAGCGCCGCAGCCGCTCCCGGCTCAGCTTTTCGACGCGCTCGATCGGATAGACACCCTTTTCGGCCGTGGCCAGCACGTTGGTGTCGATGTCGCTGGCGACGATGGATACCGGCGGCATCAGCGTATCGAAGGCCTCGCAGGCGGTCATCGCCAGCGTATAGGGCTCTTCGCCGGTGGAGGCCGCCGAGCACCAGATGCGGATCGGTCGATGCGCCACGGTTTGCAGGTGACGCAGCAGGATGTCGAAGTGGTGCGCTTCGCGGAAGAAGGAGGTGAGATTGGTGGTCAGGGAATTGACGAAAGTCTCGCGCTCGGTGTCGTCGTTGGCTTCGAGGTGGGCAAGGTAGTCGCCGAAGCTGGCGATGCCCAGCGCGCGCAGGCGGCGCGCCAGGCGGCTGTACACCATGTCGCGCTTGATCGGCGCCAGCGAGATGCCGGCGTGCTGGTAGATCAGCTTGCGAACCCGCTCGAAGTCGGAGTTCGTGAAATGGAACTCGCGTTCGCGGGTTTCTACCGCATTCGCCATGGCTGCCTTCTCGGTGTGACGCCTGCGTCGGGCGACGACCGGTGGGCCATCGCCGTGTTGCGGGCGCCGACTTTCATGGATGGACGATTAGAACTCTTCCCACTGCTCGTTGGCATCGGCGAGATGGGGCGGGGGGATCTTGCGACCGACGGCGGGGCGGGTTGCCGGACGCGCATTGGCGCTGGCCGGCGGCAACTGGCGCGGCGTCGCATCGCGCAGCACCGGTGCCGGCAGGGTGGAACGACTGGGGCCCTCGGCCAGCTTGAACATC
>JALHNN010000457.1 GCA_022843505.1 Sulfuritalea sp. | reverse complement strand
CAGTTCCGCATCTTTCTGATTGATCAACTGAGCAAGCGCGTCATTTCGAGCAGATTCCGGAATCTGCTTCAACGTCAAAATCTCGCGGCGCAGCACCTCAGCTTGTTGCCCAGCTTGACCGCGACCGTGTTGTAAGGTCAGGTGGTAAACAAGACCGCGCACACGGTTGCGCTCAGCATCCTGTTGAAGCTTGGCTGCGATGCGAGCGGTACCCTGTCGGCTATCGTTGAAAGTTAGCAGGCGTCGACCACGATAGGGGTGGTCGGCAGGCTGTTCTCCATCCGGAGCGTATTCCAAAAGGGTAGGAAGAATTCCGCCAAGCAGAAACGGCGCGCCGATACGACTGGCCTGAAACAGGCGCGCTCGCGGTGTTTCATGACCACCACAAGCAGGACAGAGCAGACCATCGCCATCGTCCTCGTATGCCAATAATTGCAGCGTATCGATTTCCGGCTCGGTTATCTTCCGGGCATGACGATCAACGTAAAGATCGCCAACGTGGGGTAACTTGCGATTGATGATGAGTACTTTATTCTGCCGACCACCGGCCGGATCCTCATCTTCATCGTCCAATGGCTCATTTGAGTCATTTTCCGGTTCGGCTTCCAGCTCGAATTCGTCAATCGCCCCCGGCGCCTGGAGATGAGTCAGATACTTGTTCGATGCACCGGCCAGCAGAAAGACAGATCCACAGTCGCCACAGGTAACGACTTCATAAGCAGGGCTGCCGCAACCGCAGTGCTTGCGCGGCTCCAGAAACACTTGTCATAAGGCCAGGCAGGGTCATACAGGGACGTGTCATCTTTTTCAGGGCAGCGTTCATCTGCACAAGCCCACAGGCCGGAAAGCGTCTGATGGAAGAGATGGGCGCGCAGCGGCAAGAACGGGGTGCCATCATTACCTTTCTGCCCATCGTTGTCACGAGTGCCAGTCAGCAAATCGATCCAACGCAATGCTTCATGTTGGACATCCCGTGAAACAAGCACCCCCGGTCCCCGAATGGCGGCACAGATTTCTGACAACCTGGCCACCGGCGGCTTTGCGGAGTCAGCCACGAAAAGATCGCGCAGCTTTCTGGCGATGCGATGATTGACCAGTGCATCGTAACGACGGGGGGATGTCTCACGTCCGTCATCCAGGCTCCACAGCGCCTCTAAAGTATCCGATCCTTTGGCAGGTGCCCCGTTCAGTTTCGGCACAAGCCGTTCCCCCGCGACCAGATGAACCCGATCTTCCCCAACCCCGGCCACCTCCGCCAAAAAGCGTCTGAGCCGTTGTCCTGCATCGCCGTTTGGATCGCCAATAGTGGCTGATGTCGCCACAAAGCGAACCTGTTCTGGGCGCACCCCAAAAGCGAACAGCACGCGCCGGATCAGCAGTGCTACCTCTGCTGCCTGAGAACCAACATAAGAATGCGCCTCATCGAGGACTACCCATTCCAACTTCCCCTGGGATTGATCCAATATCGGTTTATCAACGGTACGCACCAGCATGTATTCCAGCATCGTCGCGTTGGTGACCAGAATAGGCGGTGGCGAATCGCGCAGGATTTCGCGATCCATGACCTCATTTGGATGAGACTTTCGTTCGTGCTCGCGAACCTTGTCGGGCGTATTGCCGTTATAGAGGCAGAACCTGACGTCGCTACCAAATGCGTGGGTCCAGGCCCTCAACCGATCACGTTGGCTGTTGATCAGCGCGTTGAGCGGATACAAGAACAATGCCCGTACGCCGACCAGACCGCTACGCTTTTCTTCACGCAGGCGCGCGAGGCGATCGATGATTGGCACCATGAAACATTCGGTCTTGCCGGAGCCGGTTCCGCTTGCCACCACAATGGACTGCGGTGTCGCCTGCGCAAGAATCTCCCAAGCCTGCAACTGGTGCCGGTAAGGTCTTTGGTCTCTTGCGAACCGATATTCGTCGGTTAATTCCTTGGGCGGCGCATCCATCGCGTCCACCAAAGCCGAAGTCAGCAGGCGCCCGGCCAATTCGTGCATGGAAGGTTCAGCAGCCTTCCAGCCAAATACTGCTTCAAACGCTGGATCACCGAGAAAACTGCCGGGCTCGCCATAGGGACGCGAGAAAAGCTCCGCCAGACGCCTCCGCAATGGCACATTGGCAAATCCAAGGCGACTAATGGCCGCAAGTTTTGCGCGCTCGGCCAGTTGTGGCAGCAGATCGGAGAAATAGGTGTGAGTCATCGAGCAACCTCAAAATTCAGCACGCCGGCTGCCAGACAGCGGGCCATGGTTAAGTCGTATGCATCCGTAAACCAGTCAGGGTCAAATGCCATATGGCTGCGCAGGTCGTGGGTAGAGTCGGAATTTTCGAACCATTCTCCAGTCTCATTGGTCGCGGCTTGAATGGCTAGCAGAACGGGTAAGTTGATCAGCCCATCGTGAAAACCAAAGTCCTGCTGGCACAACAGGCTGGCATGTGATGGATGCCTGCGTGCCTGGGCAACACGGCCATTGAAGTATGTCGGCCACTGTACGATGCCATTGCCAACATCGGCGTGATTCCGCAACAGTCGCTGCAAAGGGCTCTGCTCCCCTGAAAACAACATTCCGTTCAGCATTACCAAGGCACTGGGATGGCGAAATGCCCGAACCTCCGGGTGCACATCACCAACAGCCGCAGCACGCGCGAAACCAAGAAGATTATTCAGCGCAGGATGAAGAGAACACAACTCGGCTGTGCGGTTGCCCAGATGGGAGCGAAATACGGTTCCGCCCGCCTCTCCATACCAGCTATCGCATTGACGTTTGAGCAGTTCGATGGCGCTGCGCCAAGCGATGAATGGCACCGTCTCCCAGGAGAAAGGCAGCTCCAGCGCAAATCGCTCAAGAAAGCCGCCGGGGATGGTACCGAACCGCATCACCAAAGCCGCCATTCCGTAAGGGGAACGGGCAAAACGGCGCCACAAGTCCAGCGTCACCAGCGGCAGATGGCCCAATTGGCTGGCCAGGCGCTCGACGTCTTCCCAACCGGTCTCCAGGAAATCTTTCGCCATTGCCTGAATCGCTGTATCCAGGGCTTGTTCCCGCTCCGCCGTTTCTGCAAGCCCGATGGCCTGCGTAACGCGTCCGGCAGCTGCAATGTCGCCATTGATGGTCCATA
>JALHNN010000456.1 GCA_022843505.1 Sulfuritalea sp. | reverse complement strand
GCAGGCGCCCGGCGATCTGCTGAAGGCGTTCGCTGCCGTCGACGTCGTTCATCAGCGGGTCGTAGCAAAGGCCATCCATGTTGAGCGACACGCCGACATGCGAGCAGAAACTCATCTCGCACACCGTGGCGAACAGGCCGCCGTCGGAGCGGTCGTGGTAGGCAAGGATCTTCCCCGCGCGGTTGAGCGCCTGGATGGCGCCGAAGAAGGCCTTGAGCGGCGCCGGATCGACGTCGGGCGCGAGATCGCCGCTGACGCGATACACCTGCGCCAGCGCCGAGCCGCCGAGGCGGTTGCGGCCCTGGCCGAGGTCGATCAGCAGCAGTTCGGTCTCGCCGACTCCGGCATCCGGCCGCAGTTGCGGCGTCAGCGTGCGGCGCACATCATCGACAGCGGCGAAGGCGGTGATGATCAGCGACAGCGGTGCGGTAACCTGTTTCGCCAGTCCCTGATCCTCCCCGCTTCCTTCCCATTTGGTGCGCATCGACAGCGAATCCTTGCCGACGGGAATGGCCACGCCAAGCTGGGGGCAGAAGTCGATGCCGACGGCCTTGACCGTGTCGAACAGGGCCGCATCCTCGGCGCCATGCCCGGCGGCGGCCATCCAGTTGGCGGAGAGCTTGATCCTGCGGATGTCGCCGACATCGGCAGCGGCGAGGTTGGTCAGCGCCTCGCCCACCGCCATGCGACCCGAGGCCGGCGCGTCGAGCAATGCCAGCGGCGTGCGTTCGCCCATGGCGAAGGCTTCGCCGAGGAAGGTGTCATAGCCCAGCGTGGTCACAGCGACATCGGCCACCGGCACCTGCCAGGGGCCGACCATCTGGTCGCGCGCGGTGAAGCCGCCGACGCTGCGGTCGCCGATGGTGATGAGGAAGTTCTTCGAGGCCACGGCCGGGAGGCGCAGCACGCGCCAGGCGGCGTCCTTCATCTCGAGCGCCGAGACATCCAGCGCCGGCGCCGTCACCGACTTGCGCTGCGCATTGCGATGCACGCGCGGCGGCTTGCCGAGCAGGACTTCCATCGGCATGTCGACGGGCTTGTTGCCGAAGTGATCGTCCTTCACCGTCAGTTCGCCGTCGCCGGTGGCGGTGCCGATCACGGCGAAAGGGCAGCGCTCGCGCTCGCACAGGGCGCGGAACTCGTCGAGCCGTTCCGGCGCGATGGCCAGCACGTAGCGCTCCTGGGCCTCGTTGCACCAGATCTCGCGCGGCGACATGCCCGGCTCTTCCGAGGGCACGGCGCGCAGGTCGAAGGCCGCGCCGCAGCCGGCGCCGTGGGCGAGCTCCGGCATGGCGTTGGAAATGCCGCCGGCGCCGACGTCGTGGATGGCGAGGATCGGGTTCTTCTCCCCCATCTGCCAGCAGCGGTCGATCACCTCCTGGGCGCGGCGCTGGATCTCCGGGTTGCCGCGCTGCACCGAGGCGAAATCGAGGTCGGCGGTGTTGGTGCCGGTGGCCATCGACGAGGCGGCGCCGCCGCCCAAACCGATCAGCATGCCGGGGCCGCCGAGCTGGATCAGCAGGGTGCCGGGCGTGAACTCGATCTTGAAGGCATCCTCGGCGGCAATGTTGCCCAGCCCGCCGGCGATCATGATCGGCTTGTGGTAACCGCGCATCTCGCCGTTGAATTCCTGTTCGTAGCTGCGGAAGTAGCCGGCGAGGTTGGGCCGGCCGAATTCGTTGTTGAAGGCGGCGGCGCCGATGGGGCCTTCGATCATGATGTCGAGCGCCGAGGCGATGCGCTCGGGCTTGCCGTAGTCGGATTCCCAGGGTTGCACCCAGCCGGGGATCTTCAGGTCGGACACCGAGAAGCCGCAGAGCCCGGCCTTGGGCTTGGACCCGCGCCCGGTGGCGCCCTCGTCGCGGATCTCGCCGCCGGAGCCGGTGGCCGCACCTGGAAAGGGCGAGATCGCCGTCGGGTGGTTGTGGGTCTCGACCTTGGCGAGGATGTGGGTCAGCTGCTCGCTGTACTGGTAGCTGCCGTCGGCACGCGGATAGAAGCGCCGAATGCTCGCGCCCTCGATCACCGCGGCATTGTCGGAATAGGCCACCACCGTACCTTCGGGATGGGCCTTGTGCGTCTCGCGGATCATGCCGAACAGCGACAGCGGCTGGTCGACACCATCGACGGTCCACGAAGCGTTGAAGATCTTGTGCCGGCAGTGTTCGGAATTGGCCTGGGCGAACATCATCAGTTCGACGTCGGTCGGGTTGCGCCCCAGCTTGCCGAAGTTCTCGACCAGGTAGTCGATCTCGTCGTCGGACAGGGCGAGACCCAGCCTGGTGTTCGCCGCCACCAGCGCCGCCTTGCCGCCGCCGAGGATATCGACCGTGGTCAGCGGCTGCGGCGCGACGTGGTGGAAGAGTTCGCGCGCGGCGTCGATCGAATCGAGCACCGATTCGGTCATCCGGTCGTGAAGCAGCGCCGAAATTCGCCGTGTCTCCAGCGCCGACTCCTGGCCTTTGCCCGCAAGGTGGTAAGCGGTGCCGCGCTCGATGCGCTTCACCGCCGCGAAGCCGCAGTTGCGGGCGATGTCCGTGGCCTTGGAACTCCAGGGCGAGATCGTGCCCAGGCGCGGCGTGACCAGCTGCATGCTGCCGCCCGGGGCGGCAGGCAGGGGCGAGGGAACGCCCAGCAACTCGCCCAGGCGCGCTTGCTCGTCGGCCGACAGCGCGCGTTCCAGTTCGACGAAATACCATTGCTCGGCCGCCAGTTTCAGGCCGGGAAAGCGCTCCGCGACGGACTTCTGCAGGCGCGCCAGGCGCGACGCCGAAAATGCGGCAGCGCCGCGCAGGGCAAGGAATTCAGCCATGATCAATGAACCGGGAAGGGACTCTGGAAAGGCGCTGCGTGCGCGGGACGAATTATACCGTCGCCGCCCGCCGCGCCCGGCAGCAGACGCCGATTGCCAGTCGGCGCCAAGCCTGAGAAACTGCGCGCCTTGCACTTACTCTGCAGCTTCAGGAACACACCCATGAGCCCCCATGCCTTCGATGTCAGCACCGCGGAATTCCAGGAGAAAGTCGTCGCCGCTTCGCAGCAAGTGCCGGTGCTGGTCGACTTCTGGGCCGAGTGGTGCGCCCCCTGCCGCCAGTTGAAGCCCGTGCTGGAAAAACTCGCCGCC
>JALHNN010000455.1 GCA_022843505.1 Sulfuritalea sp. | reverse complement strand
GATGGGCTGGACATCGGCCTGGCCACGGTCTACCGGGTGCTGACGCAGTTCGAGCAGGCAGGGCTGCTGCAGAGGCACCATTTCGAGTCCGGCAAATCGATTTTCGAGCTGAATGAAGGAACGCACCACGACCACCTGGTCTGCGTCGATTGCGGTCGCGTCGAGGAATTCTTCGATGCCGAGATCGAAAGGCGCCAGCACAAGGTGGCCGAGCAGCACGGATTCACCGTGCGCGAGCACGCGCTCTACCTCTATGCCGAGTGCAAGAAGCCCGCCTGCCCCCACCGCAAGGCTGAAGGGCGAAGCAATAGCTAGCGCGTCCGGCAAAGTCGCGGGCGCCTCGCCCCTGCTTCGTCCCTGGCAAGCCGAAAATCCATGGAAGCCTTCCTGACCTCGACCACGCTTGTCGCCATTGCCGAAATCGGCGACAAGACGCAACTCCTCTCCTTCGTCCTGGCCGCCCGGCTGAGGAAGCCCGCGGCAATCATCGCCGGCATCTTCGTCGCCACGGTGCTCAACCACGCGCTGGCCGGATCGGTGGGTGTCTGGCTGGCGCAATTGATTTCGCCGCTCTGGCTGCCCTGGATCACCGGCGTGGTGTTCGTCGCCTTCGGCCTGTGGGCGCTGCATCCGGATTCGCTCGACGAGGAACCGAGGATCCACCCGGCCGGCGCCTTCGTCACCACCACGATCGCCTTTTTCATCGCCGAGATGGGCGACAAGACGCAGTTCGCCACCGTCGCCCTCGGCGCGCAATACGCCGGCGCACTGTTTGCCGTCGTCATGGGCACGACCATCGGCATGATGCTGGCCAATGTCCCCGCGGTGCTGATCGGTGAAAAGCTGGCGCAGCGCCTGCCGCTGAAATACATCCGCTGGCTCGCCGCTGCGGTGTTCATCGCCACCGGACTGGCGACGATGCTCGGCGCGCCAGGCCTGCCTGCCTGACGATGCTCTTTTCGTGTACCGCAAAATGAGGACGACTGATAGGTCCACCGCGGTCGGCAGGCGATGGAAGCGGGCGCTGCGCCGGTTTGTGTCGGCGATGATTGCGCTGGCGGCCGTCGGCGCCCTCCCTGTCCTTGCCGACGACGGTCTCCGCCTGGGCGGCTTCGGCACCTTCGGTTACGTCCGCGACAACCGGGGCGACATCGCTCCGGCCCGCGACATCAGCCAGTTGCCGAAGAGCGGCTTCAGGACCGGCGCGGGCGGGCTGGTCGACACGCGGATCGGCGTGCAGCTGGAATACGCCTTCAGCCCGACCATCGACCTGGTCGGGCAGCTCGTGCTTCGCGACCAGTACAGGGGGGACATCGACAGCTTCACGGACCTGGCCTACGTCGCAATCAAGCCCTCCCCCCATTGGGCCCTCCGGGCCGGACGCATCAATTACGACGCCTTCCTCATGGCGGACCACCGCAACGTCGGTTACGCCTACCAGTGGGTGCGTCCGCCGGCGGAGTTCTACGGCTGGATACCGATCTTCTCGCTGGATGGCCTTGACGCCGCCTACACCCTGAGCAAGGACGATGTCCAGTGGCGATTCAAGGCGCAATTGGGTACCAGCGAAAACAACATTCCGATACAGACCGGCTTCAATTTCCACGGCAGGGACATGCTCGGCGCTTCGGTTTCCCGCCAGTCCGGCCCCTGGCGCCTGAAGGCGGCTTTCGCCCGGTTCACCTCCGCCCGGGACGTCCCCGCCTTTGCCGCCCTGCAGGGCGGGCTCGACCAGGTGATTGCGGCCAACCTGGCGCTGGTCAGTGCGGAAGCCGCCGAACTGCGCAGGAACATCACCTTCAGGAATGCCAGGATCAGCTACACCACCCTGGGCGCCGCCTACGACGATGGCGTCTGGCTCGGCCAGGCGGAACTGGGCCGGTCCACCGCGACCGCGGACGTCATTCCGCATAGCTCCATGGCCTACCTCAGCATCGGTCGCCGCTTCGGCAACTGGACGCCCAGCGCGACGCGAAGCACCTCGCGCCCGGCCAAGGCCTATCGCCCAGCCGCCAACAACTGGGGAGCGTTCAATGCCAGCGTGCGCGACCCGGCGATCTTCACCCTCAACTCCACGCGCATCGAACAGGACACGATTTCCCTGGGACTGCGCTGGGATTTCAGGAGCGATGCGGCGCTCAAGCTGCAATGGGACAGCACCGTCATCAAGCCCTCCGGCTACGGTCTGTGGTGGCGCGACACGGCGATCAACCTGACGACCCAGCGGATCAACCAGCTGTCGGCCACGCTGGATTTCGTCTTCTGAACATGGGTCACGCACTGTGCCGTCTCGTCATCGGCAGCCTGCTGTGGCTGGCCGGTCCGCTGTCGGCATTTGCCGAGGTGGTGGTGATCGTGCACCCGGACAGCCCGCTGCACAGCTTGACGCCGCGCCAGGTCTCCGATCTTTATCTGGGCCGCGGCCGATTCATCGCCAGGCAGGAGCGGGAGGCCAGCCTGCCGACCGCGATCTACGAGCATCCCGCGGACAGTCCCGTGCGCGAGATGTTCATCCGCTCCCTGAACGGCATGACGCTCAGCCAGCTCAATGCCTATTGGGCGCGCCTGCGCTTCAGCGGCGAGGTGCTGCCGCCCGTTGCGCTGACGGGCAACGGGGCGGTCATCGATGCCGTCCGCCGCGACCGAAGCGCGATCGGCTACGTCGATGCAAGCGCCGTCGGCGGCGCGCCGGTCAAGATCGTCCTGCGCCTGAAAGACTGACGCCGGCATGAAGCGAGCGAGTTTCGAGCGTCTGGAGTCCCGCCTGATCAGCACGGTGGGCATCGGCCTGCTGGTGTTCTCCGTGATTGCCGGTTTGTTTACCTACGGCCAGGCCTACCGGGACGAACTCGAACAGGCCGGATCCTTGCAACGGCAACTGGTTCGCGTCGTGCAGATACAGGCCGAGGTGGCGGCATTCGCGGCCAACGAGCAGATCGCACGGGGGGTGCTCTCGGGCCTGGTCGCCAACCCGGCCATCCTCGGCGCGCGGATCGAATCGACCGAGGGGTTCAAGCTTGACCTGGACTTCCGTGAAAACGCCGGTCTGGGCACCAGCAGTACCTATGAACTGCTCTCCCCCGTCGATCAGAAGGAAGTGATCGGCACGCTGACGGTGGTCCAGGATGATCATCGGGTC
>JALHNN010000454.1 GCA_022843505.1 Sulfuritalea sp. | reverse complement strand
ATGGCGCTGAAGTACGCCGATTACGGCTATGTGCTGGAGATCGGCCGCATCGTCATGCACGACACCTGCGCCGCGCTGCGCGAAAAGGAGGACATCAAGGAGTTCTACCTCGGCGCGAAAGAAACCGGCGTGCGCGAAGGGCGGCGGTGGAAGAAGAAAAAAACATGGAGATGAACCATGTGGCAGCTTGACGGCAAACGCTACTGGGCCGAGGAACGCGTCGTCGTGCCGGGCGACAACCTGGCCGAGATGTTCTGGAACGGCGTGGCCAAGCGCGGCGAGCTGACGCTGTTCCGGCAGAAGAAGTTCGGCCTCTGGCAGAGCCTGTCGTGGAACGAGGTCGGCGTCATCGTGCGCGAAGCCGGCATGGGCCTGATCGAAATCGGCTTTGACATCGGCGAGACCGCCTCGATACTGGGCAACACGCGCCAGGAATGGCTGTTCTCCGACCTCGCCGTGCTCTCCTGCGGCGGTGTCAGCTCCGGCATCTATCCGACCGATGCCTCACCCCAGGTCGAGTACCTGAGCGGCGACTCGAATTCCGTGCTGATCTTCGTCGAGGACGACGAGCAGCTCGACAAGGTGCTGGAAGTGCGCGAGCGCCTGCCGCTGCTGCGCCGCATCGTGGTCTGGGACATGGACGGCCTGCGCGACCTGCACGACGAACAGGTGATCAGTTTCGAGCGCCTGCGCGAACTGGGCCGCGAGCGACTCGCCCGGCTCGGCCAGGCGGCGGCCGACGCCGAATGGCAGGCGCGCATCGCGGCGCGCAAGCCCGAGGATTTGGCGATCCTGATCTACACCTCGGGCACGACGGGCAAGCCCAAGGGGGCGATGCTGTCGCACGCCAACCTGCTCTCGGCGGTGAAGAGTTTCAACCGCGCCACGGCGCAGAATGAAGACGACGAACGCATGTGCTTCCTGCCGCTGTGCCACGTCGCCGAGCGTTCCAGCGGCGCCTATTTCTCGCTCTACACCGGCACCAAGCTCAACTTCGTCGAGAACCCGGAGACCATTCCCGAGAACGTGCGCGAGATCGCGCCGACGGTGTTCGGCGCCGTGCCGCGCGTCTGGGAGAAGTTCTATTCCGGCGTCAGCATTGCCCTGAAGGAATCGAATGCCTTCGAGCAGTGGGCCTACAAGCTGGCCATCGGCATCGGCCTGGAAAAGGTGCGGCGCTACGAAAAGGGCGAGGCCATCGGCTCCGGGCTGGAATTCGCCCACTGGCTGGCGCGGGCGCTGGTGCTGAACAATGTAAGGAAGCTCATCGGCATCCATCGCAGCCGCATGCTGATTACCGGCGCGGCGCCGATTTCGCCGGACCTGGTGCGCTGGTACATGGCGCTGGGCGTGCCGATGCTGGAAGTCTGGGGCATGACCGAGACCGGCAGCGTCGCCGTCGGCACCCCGATCGAACGCATCAAGCCCGGTTCCATCGGCATCGCCAACGCGCCCAATGAGGTGCGCCTGTCCGACGAAGGCGAGATCCTGGTGCGCGGTCCGAACGTCTTCATGGGCTACCTCAACCAGCCGGAAAAGACCGCCGAGACCATCGATGCCGAGGGCTGGCTGCACACCGGCGACGTCGGCACCGTGGATGGCGACGGGTATTTCAGGATTTCCGACCGGCTCAAGGACATCATCATCACCGCCGGCGGCAAGAACATCACGCCCTCCGAGATCGAGAACCAGCTCAAGTTCTCGCCCTATGTCACCGACGCCGTGGTCATCGGCGACAGGAAGCCCTACCTGGTCTGCCTGATCATGATCGACCAGGAGAACGTCGAGAAGTTCGCCCAGGACCACGACGTGCCCTTCTCGAATTACGCCAGCCTGACCCGGGCGCCGGAGGTGCAGAAGCTGATCGAGGGCGAGATCGAGCGGGTCAACAAGCAGTTCGCGCGCGTCGAGCAGGTCAAGAAGTTCCGCCTGATCGACAAGAAACTCGGCGCCGAGGATGAGGAGCTGACCCCGACCATGAAACTAAAGCGTAAGCTAGTCAGTCAGAAATATGCCGAGCTGATCGAGTCGATGTACCGGGATTAGCCCGATTGATTCAGCAGTACCCATAACGAGGAGAAACCATGAAGACAAGCAGGAAACTGGCATTGGCGGTGCTCGCCGCCGCAGGAGTCGGCGCCGGTACCACGGCGATCGCCGCCGAGCAGATGGGTGTCAGCAAGAACGAGATCGTCATCGGCACCATCCAGGATCTTTCCGGACCGCTCGCCGGCTTCGGCAAGGCGCTGCGTTTCGGCATGCAGATGCGCGTCGACGAGGTCAACGAATCCGGCGGCATCAACGGCCGCAAGGTCAAGTTCATCGCCGAGGATTCCGGCTACGATCCCAAGAAGGGCTTGCTTGCGGCGCAGAAGATGGTGCAGCAGGACAAGCTCTTCGCCATGGTCGGCACCATCGGCACGGCGGTCAACCTCGCCACCTTCCCGACCCTGTTCGACAAGGGCGTGATGAACCTCTTCCCGCTGACCGCGGCGCGCGAAATGTACGAGCCGCTGCACAAGCTGAAGTTCTCCTTCGCCGCGCCCTATTACAACCAGATGCTGATCGGCATGAAGTGGATGGCCAAGGAGCGCGGCTCGAAGAAGTTCTGCATCATCTACCAGGACGACGACTTCGGCACCGAGGTGTTGAAGGGCGCCGAGGACGGCCTCAAGGCGATCAACATGACGCTGGCCGAGAAGACCTCGTTCAAGCGCGGCGCCACCGACTTTTCCGCCCAGGTGGCCAAGATGAAGGCCGCCGACTGCGACACCGTGGTGCTCGGCACCATCATCCGCGAGACCATCGGCACCATCGGCACGGCGCGCAAGATCGGCTGGAACCCGCAGTTCATCGGGTCCTCGGCGGCCTACACCGACCTGATCCACAAGCTCGGCGGCAAGGCCATGGACGGCCTCTACGCGATGCACCAGGTGGCCGTGCCCTATGCCGACGACCCCTCGAAGAACGTGCGCGACTGGTTCGCTTCCTACAAGAGCAAGTTCAACGAGGAACCCGGCCTGTTCTCCGCCTATGGCTACGTGGCGATGGACATGTTCATGCAGACGGCGAAGAAGACGGGGCCGAACCTGACCACCGACAACTTCATCAAGACCCTGGAGAGCACCACCTTCTCGCGTGACATG
>JALHNN010000453.1 GCA_022843505.1 Sulfuritalea sp. | reverse complement strand
GATGAATTCGCGTCGCGTCAATTTCATTTCAGATCTCCTTGAATGGCTCGGATTCGGTTTGGTGATAGACCATGGCCGCGGACATCACTCCGTCCAGCTGGCCGATGCGCTCGTAGGTGGCGACATTGCTGCTGTCATCGTCGGACTCGATGGTGACGATCAGCTTGCCTTCGGGTGAAATGGCGTGCACTTCCACCCCGGGGATGGCGGCGAGCCCGGCCTCCACCCTGGACAGCTCGCCGGGGCGGGCGTGAACGATTGCGCTGGATATGTTCATTGCGGGTCTCCGTTCATCGGGTTCATTGACGCCCGCCTCCGGGCGCCACAGTCCAATAGCCATAAATAAACTAAGGTCTTATGCACGTGCAACATCCTAGGCCTGCGAACGAGGCGCGCCTTGACCCGGATCAATGAACAATTGTGTTCGTGTGGAAACGCCATGGAGAGCCTCTCCATGGCGATCGGGCCATTCTGCTGGGTGGGAACCCGGCGGGCGCCGGGCGGAGGATCAGGGTTCGACGCGGTCGATGACCACGCGCAGCCCCTTGGCGCCGGGCTTCACGGCCTCGCTCTTGCCGGTCAGGTCACCGCTGGAAGGCGTCGCCGTGCCGGATTTCGAGATGCGCACCTCGACCCGGACCTGCTGCGCCGAGGAAAGATTGGCCCCCGGCATCACCGCCTGGCTGTCGTCGAGCACGAACTCCAGCGGCAGGTCGGCGACCCGGGCGCGCTTTGCCGCGAGCGGCATGCGCGGGCCGTCGACGGCGCGGGCGAAGATGAAGACGACGTCATCGGGCTTGGCCTTGTCCTTGACCGCGGCGGAAAGTTCGACCCGCCCCCTGAGCGACGTTGCCGCAACCCCTGCCGCCGGCTTGGCCGCGTCCTTGTCCGCTCCCGGTTGGGCTACGCGGCGATGGACGTCATCCTGTGGAACGGCGGTACCGGCAGGAACATCGCCACGGCCCGCGGCTTGCCTGCCCGCACCGCTGCCCTGACGGGCGCGGGCGATGCTGGCCTCGACCAGCTGCGCGTCTTCGCCGCCGGGCTCGAGCTGGGGCAGCAGGCGCTCCCAGAGCGTCGCGGCCTCGGCGTAGCGTCCGCTTTCAAAGGCTTCGCCGCCGCCGAGGAACAGGGCCAGCATGTTGCGCGGGTCGATTTCGAGGGCCTTGCGGATCAGTGCGCGAGCGCGTTCGCCGAAGCCGTTGTCGCGCTGGGCGAGCATTTCCGCATATTCGGCAAGCAGTTCGGCATTACTCTCCAGCGAGGGGCCGATGCGGAGGAAGGCCCGCTCGGCCTCGTCCCAGCGCCCGAGCGACTTGTAGGACCGCGCCAGCATCGCCCAGCCCTCCGGATTGTCGGGGCTCTGCTCCAACTTCTGGGCCAAGCGGATCGTCAACTGTTCCATGTCGGCGGTGGCCTTTTGCGTCCGTTCCGCCTCGGGCAGGATGGCGGCGGGCGAGCCCAGCAGGGCGTAAAGCGAAACGGCTAGAACAGGCAGCACGACCGCAAGCGCGATGCCGGCACGACGATCGCCGGACCCGCCGGTAACGGAATCCGCGGCGGCGGTGTCCTCGAGCAACTGGCGCTGCAGTTCCTCCCGGGCCTCGGCAAGGTCGGGGGCCGCCAGTGTGCCGTTGAGGTGGTCGCGTTCGATCTCGGCCAGCCGGTCGCGATGGATGGCAACGTTGAGCGCGGTCTGGGAGTCGGCGCTGGCGGTACGGCGATTCTGGAGCCACCAGGGCCGCAACAGCAGCACGAGAGCCGCGACGACCAGCGCCGCGCCCGACAGATAAAAGGCAATCATGAGTCGACCCGTTGCAAGAGCGCGTCGGCCCGCCGGCGTTCTTCTTCCGAAAGCCCCGGCGTCGGGGCGTCCTTGGCGCGGCGGCGGAGGAACACCACCAGGCCGCCGATGCCGCCCAGCAGCAGCAGAAAGGGTCCGCCCCAGAGCAGCCAGGTGGTCGGCTTGACCGGCGGCCGGTAGCGCACGAAGTCGCCGTAGCGTGCCACCATGAAGTCGAGGATCTCCTGGTCCGACTTGCCTTCGCCTATCATCTTGCGGATTTCGCGGCGCAGGTCCTGGGCCAGTTCGGCATGCGAGCCGGCGAGGGATTCGTTCTGGCAGACGAGGCAGCGCAGTTCCTCGCTGATGGCCACCATGCGCTTTTCGATCGCAATGTCGGCGGCCATCGGCGCAGCTTCCCGTGCCAGGGCGACGCCCGGCAGGATCAGCGCCAGGCAGAGCAGGAGAGCACGCAGCGCGCTTGCCTCGATCATGCCGCGACGCCTCCGGGCAGGGCCGCGGCGGCCTTGGTGCGCAGGCGATAACGGCGGTCGCTGAGGGCGATCAGGCCGCCCAGCGCCATCAGCAGGCAGCCGCCCCAGATCCAGTCGACGAAGGGCTTGTAATACACGCGCACGCTCCAGGCACCGCGATTGTCGAGCGGCTCGCCGAGCGACACATAGACATCGCGGGTGAATCCGGCGTCGATCGCGGCCTCCGTCATCGGCATCTCGGAAGAGAAATACTTCCGCTTCTCCGGACGCATGATCCGCAGTACCCGGCCGTCCTTGGATAATTCGACTTCACCCACCGAGGCCCGGTAGTTGGGGCCCATGGCGTTCTTCACGCCGAGCAGGCGGAAGCTGTAACCGCCCACCTTCACGGTGTCGCCCGGTTCCATGCGCACGTCCTTCTCTTCCTGGTAACCGCCGACCATGGCGACGCCGATGACGAAAACAGCGATGCCGAGGTGGGCGAGGTGCATGCCCCAGAAGGCGGCCGGCGGTTTGCCGGCCTTCAGGCGATCGATGATTTGGAATACACCGCTGGCGGCAATCCATACCGCGAGCAGCGAACTCATCGCGGTCAATGCCGTCCAGCCGCCCATCAGCATCGGGAAGGCGATGCCGGCGATCAGCGACAGAGCCAGGCTGACCCGAAGGCGCAGCGCGATGGAGCGCAGGTCGGCATGCTTCCACTGGGCGAGCGGACCCACGGCCATCAGGATCAGCAACGGCACCATCACAGGAACGAAGACGGCGTTGAAATACGGCGGGCCGACGGAGATCTTGCCCATGCCCAGCGCGTCGATCAGCAGCGGGTACAGCGTCCCCAGCAGCACGCTACCGGTGGCTACTACCAGCA
>JALHNN010000452.1 GCA_022843505.1 Sulfuritalea sp. | reverse complement strand
CAGGTTCAGCACGGCGCCGCGCTGGTCCAGGCCGACGGCGCAGTCCAGCGTCTCGCGCGAGACATCGACCTGGTAGCTGTTCTTCTTTTTCGCGATCACCGTCAGGCAGACGCCGCCGTGGGCAATCGAGTCGCCGAGGGCGACATCGGCAAGCTTGAGGCCGGGGGCCTCGATGGTGAGGCGCAGGCCTTTTTCCAAGGGATGGACATGGGCGATTTTGCCCGTGGCGGTGACGATGCCAGTGAACATGGGGACTCCGATTGAATTAGCAGGAAATGATCGGATGCGGCGCTGTCGATATCGAGCGAAGCGAGCCGATCAGTAACCCCCCGTGAGGGGGCGAGGCGGGAATTCGCGACGCATGCGTCGCGCCGCCGCAGCCGACTGGCTGTGCAAAGCCAGCCGTGGGCCGCAGAGCGGGAAGGGGGGTGGGCCGATTTTGATCGCCCATGACAATACAACGATGCGAGCGATTCATGCTTCGCGAGTGGTTTCCGAAGCCATGGGCGTTAGCGCAGCGCGCGCTCGACGGTAGGAAGGAAGGTGGCGGCATTCTGGAAACCGACCACGCGCAGGTCGGCCAGTTCGGTTCCCGTGGAACTCCAGAAGATGATGCCGGGCGGACCGAACAGGCCGAAGCGCTTGAGCAGCGCCTTGTCGGCATCCGAGTTCTCCGTGACGTCGGCCTGCAGCAGGACCATCTGTTTCATGCTCGCAGCGACCTTCGGGTCGGCGAAGGTGAAGCGTTCCATTTCCTTGCAGCTGACGCACCAGTCGGCATAGAAGTCGAGCATCACGGCCTTGCCCGAGGACTTGGCCTGGGCCAGCCGCTGGTCGAGCTGTTCCGTGGTGGCCACGCGCTCGAAGGCCGGCCCGTGCGCCTCGGCGGTGTTGCCGGCGCGCAGGAAGCCCAGCGGTTGCAGGGGATCTTTCGCCCCGCCCAGCACACCGGCGAGCATGGCCGCGCCGCCCAGCAGCAGCACCACGCCGAGGCCCTTGCCCAGGCGCTGCCAGCCGTGGGCGTTGGTCGGCAGGGGGTCCAGCGCATGCAGGAAGATCGCCGGGACCACCATCAGCAGCGTCCAGCCCAGCATCTGGGTCCACAGCGGGATCACCGGCGAGACCAGCCACAGCGCCGTGGCCAGCATGATCACGCCGAAGAACTTCTTGACGCCCTCCATCCACGGCCCGGACTTCGGCAGCAGCGAACGCGAGAAGGCGCCCACCAGCAACAGCGGTGCGCCCATGCCCAGCGCCATGACGAACAGTGCGCTGCCACCGAGTACCGCATCGCCGGTCTTGGCGATGTAGAGCAGGGCGCCGGCGAGCGGTGCGGCGACACAGGGACCGACGATCAGCGCCGAGAGCGCGCCCATCAGGCCGATCGCCGGCAGCGAGCCGCCCTGCTTGTTGGCGGTGTCCGAGACCCGGCTTTGCAGCGCGGCCGGCAGTTGCAATTCGTAGAAGCCGAACATCGACAGCGACAGGACGACGAAGACCAGAGCGAAGCCGCCCAGCACCCAGGCGTTCTGCAGGGCGGTGGAGAGCAGCGTGCCGGACATGCCGGCGGCCACGCCGACGATGGCGTAGGTGAACGCCATGCCCAGCACATAGGCCAGCGAGAGCACGAAGGCGCGCAGATGGCTGACGGCATGGCCGTGATTGACGATGATGCCCGAGAGGATGGGAATCATCGGGAACACGCAGGGCGTCAGCGACAACAGCAGGCCGAAGCCGAAGAAGCTGAGCAGGATCAGCGCCAGGTTGTCGCCCTTGAACAGCCCGGCGATGCGCGAGGTCTCGTCGCCCGTGCCTGCCCCCGCAGGAGTCGGCGCTGGCGATACGGCGGTGCCGGCCGCGGCGAGATCGATCTTCGCTTCCTGGTTGATCGGTGGATAGCAGATGCCGCCATCCCAGCAGCCCTGGGACACCGCTTTCAGGGTCACGGAGCCGCTGGCTTCCACCGGGATCAGGATCTTCACTTCCTTGCGATAGACCTCGACATTGCCGAAGTTCTCGTCTTCCTTCATCTTGCCGGGCGGGTACATCGGCGCGCCCAGCGTGCCGCCTTCGACCGCGAACTTGAACTTGTCGCGGTACATGTAGTACTGGTCGGTGATCTGCCAGCGCGCCTCGATGGTCCTGGCATCGACGGCCCTGGCCGAGAAGCGGAAGGCCTGCTCCGGCGGCAGCGGCTCCTCGGCGCGGACCAGGCCGGCGAGAACGAACAGGGTCAGCAGCAAGAAGCGGATCAGCATGCGGCGGGGCTTTCGGTGGCGGCGGGAAGGGTTTCGGCCGCGACCCAGCTCAGGTACTCCGGCAGGCCGCGAGCAACTGGGACAGCGATGATCTCGGGAAGTTCATACGGGTGGCTGGCGCGAATCGCCGCCTCCAGCGCGGAATAGCGGGCGGCGGTGGTTTTGATCAGCAGCGGCACTTCCCGGGCATCCTCCAGCGCGCCCTGCCAGCGATAGACGGAACGGCAGGGGGCGAGGATATTCACGCAGGCGGCCAGCCGGGCCTGGACCAGGTGCGACGCCAGGGTTTGCGCGCTGGCTTCGTCCGGGAGGTTGGTCAGGATCAGCAGGGTTTGCGCCGTTTCCATCGCCTTATTCTACCTTCGGCAAACCGGCGCTCCGGGTTAGCCTTCGCCAGGCGCGTCGCAGGCGGCGGGCATATCGGGAGCGCGGATTGAGCAAGTTACTGACCGGATTGATGGAGGCCGAGCGCAAGCGCAAGGAGCGCGCCGCCAAACCCGCTGCGGTGCCAACCGCGGCCGGCGACGGCACCGCACCCGCTGCGGGATCGCCCGTCATGGAACCGACCGAGTCGCCCCGACCCGGGCCGGATGACCTTGCCCATCTGCAGTCGCGTATCGAAGCCGAGGCGAGGGCGCGGGAAGAGGCGGAAAGGGCGCAAGCCGCAGCGGTTGAGCAGGCGCGGCTGGCGGCGCAGCGTGCGGAGCGGGAAGCGGAGCTGGCGCGGGAGGCGCAAGCGCGCGCCGAGGCCGAGGCGAAGGCGGCGGCACAGGCGGTCGAACAACGGCGAGCCGAGGAAGCGGCGGAAGCCGCGGCGCAGGAAAGGCTCGCCGGGGAAGCGCGAGCCGCGCAGGCGGCGCGGGCGCGGGCCGAGGCGGAAGCCGAAGCCG
>JALHNN010000451.1 GCA_022843505.1 Sulfuritalea sp. | reverse complement strand
ATGCCCTGCGTGATTTCCTCGGCGCACGGCGACGGCGTGCGCGAACTCGTGGAAGTCGCCCTGGAGAGATTTCCCGCTGATGTCGAAGCCGAGCCGGAGCAGCGCGGGCCGCGCGTCGCGATTGCCGGTCGGCCGAACGTCGGCAAGAGCACCCTCGTAAATACCCTGCTGGGCGAGGAGCGTGTGATCGCCTTCGACATGCCGGGCACGACACGCGATGCGATCGAGGTGCCATTCGAGCGCAACGGCAAGCGCTACACCCTGATCGACACCGCCGGCTTGCGGCGCAAGGGGCGCGTGTTCGAGACGATCGAGAAGTTTTCCGTGATCAAGACCCTGCAGGCGGTCGAGGAAGCCAATGTGGTGATCCTGATGGTCGACGCCACGCAGGAGATCTCGGACCAGGATGCGCATATTGCCGGTTTCGTGATCGATGCCGGAAGGGCGCTCGTGGTCGCTGTCAACAAGTGGGACGCAGTCGATGAGTATCGCCGCGAGCGCATCAAGCTCGACATCTCGCGCAAACTCAACTTCCTCGGCTTCGCCAGGGTGCACAACGTTTCGGCGCTGAAGGGACAAGGCATAGCGGGAGTCCTCAACTCGGTCGATCGAGCGTATGCCGCAGCCATGGCCAAGCTTTCCACGCCGAAACTGACCCGGGTTCTGATGGCTGCCGTGGAAAAACAGACTCCGCCCCGGCACGGCGCGTTCCGGCCCAAACTGCGCTACGCGCACCAGGGAGGAAGCAATCCGCCGGTGGTCGTCATCCACGGCAGTGCGCTGGAGCATGTCCCGGCATCCTATACGCGCTACCTGGAGCGCTACTTCCTCGAGGCTTTCAAGCTGCAGGGCACGCCGCTGCGCATCCAGTACAAGACGGCGCGAAACCCCTATGTCGATTGACGGCGAGCACCGCGGCGGCGGTTGATTTTCGCCTGAACTGAATGTCGGCGCCGGTGGCACGGCGACGAAAAATCGATTACAGTATCCAGTCCAAAAAAACCAACGGCACGTCGCTCGGGTGGAGAATGCCCGCGCCGCAATTTCCGGCGCCAGACGCGATTTCCGTCACTACAAGGATCACCCATGATGAGCAATAAAGGGCAAATGCTACAAGACCCGTTCCTGAACACGCTGCGTCGCGAACACGTACCGGTCTCCATCTATCTTGTCAATGGCATCAAGCTGCAGGGGCAGATCGAGTCCTTCGACCAGTATGTGGTTCTGCTCAAGAACACGGTGACGCAGATGGTCTACAAGCACGCCATCTCCACGGTGGTCCCGGCGCGTCCGGTGAACTTCGCGCAGGAAGCCGACGGCGCTTGATCGCTCCGTCAGGCCTGCGGCGCACTCCGTGAAAGAGTCGCCCTGATGCTGGAGCGTCCCGCCAGCGGTGAGCGCGCGATCCTGGTGCAACTCGATTTCGGCGAAGGCGACTTCGCCGAGCGCCTGTCTGAATTCAATCTCCTGGTCGGCAGCGCTGGAGCGATTGTTCTCGCCGTCGTTTCCGGCCGGCGGGCGCGCCCCGATCCGGCCATGTTTGCCGGGAAGGGCAAGGTTGCGCAGATCAGCGAAGCGGCCCGGGCCCATGGCGCCGATCTGGTGGTCTTCAATCACGATCTGGCGCCGGGCCAGCAACGCAACCTAGAGCGCGCGCTCGAGTGTAGGGTGATCGACCGCAGCAGCCTCATACTCGACATCTTCGCGCAACGGGCTCAAAGCCACGAAGGCAAACTTCAGGTCGAGCTTGCCCAGCTTCAGCATCTGGCGACGCGATTGGTCCGCGGCTGGACCCACCTCGAGCGCCAGAAGGGGGGTATCGGCCTGCGTGGCCCCGGTGAAAAGCAGCTGGAAACCGACCGCAGGCTGCTCGGCAAGCGGGTCGCGCTGCTTAAGGAACGATTGCGGCAACTCGGGAAGCAACGTCAGGTAAGGCGCCGGGCGCGAACTCGGGGGGAGGTTCTGGCGGTTTCGCTGGTGGGCTATACGAATGCCGGCAAGAGCACGCTGTTCAATACCCTGACCAAGGCCGGGGCCTATGCCGCGGATCAGTTGTTCGCCACCCTGGATACCACATCGAGGCGGCTGTTCATCGATGGTGCGGGGCCGATCGTTCTGTCGGATACCGTAGGCTTCATCCGTGACCTGCCGCATGCCCTGGTCGCGGCTTTTCAGGCGACTCTCGAAGAGACGGCGCAGGCCGATCTGTTGCTGCATGTGATCGATGCTGCCAGTCCGGACCGCGACCAGCAGATCCGTGCCGTCGATGCGGTACTGTCCGAGATCGGTGCCGCCGACGTGCCGCGGATCCTGGTCTGGAACAAGCTGGACCTGCTACCTGTCAGCCCCGGAATCGAGCGCAGCGACTGTGGTAAGATTTCAAGCGTGCGAATCAGTGCCCGCAGCGGGATCGGTATCCCCTTGTTGCGCCAGGCACTGGCCGAAGTAGCCAGCGGACATTGCGAACGGAACGTTGCCGCGGCCTGAAGTTTCAATCCCCTTCATAACTCATCAAGAAAACGTGATCGCCGGAATACTCATGTCTCTAAACGACCACGGCTGGGGCAACCAGCCAGGTGGCGGCAAACGCGGTGGCAATCAGGGACCGCCCGACCTTGAGGAACTCTGGCGCGACTTCAATCGTCGCCTCGCCGGAATGTTCGGCAGCAAGGGAGGTGGCGGCGGCGATGGTAGCGGCGACAGTGGCGGACGCATGCCGTCGATCAGTCCGAAGCAGTTCGGTGGCGGTATCGGCATCATTCTGGTTCTGGTTGCCGTGGTCTGGCTTGCCAGCGGCTTCTATATCGTCGATGCCTCACAGCGAGGCGTGGTGCTTCAGTTCGGCGCCTACAAGGAATCCACGGAGCCCGGCCTGCGCTGGCGCCTGCCGTGGCCGGTCCAGAGCCATGAAATCGTCAACGTCACCGGCGTGCGCACGGTCGAGGTCGGATACCGCGGCTCGGACAAGAACAAGGTGCTCAAGGAAGCGCTGATGCTGACCGATGACGAGAACATCGTCAACGTGCAGTTTGCCGTGCAGTATCTGCTTTCCGATCCCCAGGCTTATCTGTTCAACAATCGTTTTCCCGATGAAGCGGTGATGCAGGCGGCTGAAACGGCGATCCGCGAAGTCGTGGGCAAGAGCAAGATGGATTTCGT
>JALHNN010000450.1 GCA_022843505.1 Sulfuritalea sp. | reverse complement strand
AGGGAGCATTCCGTGAAACATCGCAAACTGCATACCCTGCATCGCCCCGCAAAGAAGGCCAACGGGCATCCGCCGCTGGTCTTCGTCCATGGCGGCTATGTCCATTCCGGCTGCTGGGAGATGAATTTCCTGCCGCACTTCAACACGCTCGGCTATCACTGCCATGCCGTCGACCTCTCGGGGCACGGCGCCAGCGAGGGCAAGGAGCATCTCGACCGCTACGACCTCGACCACTACGCCGGCGACGTCGCGCAAGTCGTCGCCGACCTGCCGAAGCCGCCGGTGTTGATCGGCCATTCGATGGGCGCACTGGTGGTGCAGCGCTACCTGGAAAAGGGCAGCGCGGCGGGCGTGGTGATGATGGCCCCGGTGCCCACCACCGGGCTGGCCGCCTGCTCGCTGCAGCTCAATGCGCGCCAGCCGGATTTCCTGCAGGAGGCGGCCCGCGCCGTGCGCGGCCACTACACCGACAAGACGGTGCGGGTGATGCGCGAGGTGTATTTCTCGCCCGACGTCACGGCGGAGCAGTTCGCCGCCTTCAAACCCCTGGTGCAGGACGAATCGACCACCGCCATCGCCGAGATGATGGCGCTGGCCTGGCGCCCGCCGTCGCGCTCGCGGCCCAAGATTCCGGCGCTGGTCATGGGCGGCGAACTGGATGCGATCTTCCCCGCCAACCTGCTGCATTTCACCGCTTCGGGCTGGAATGCCGAGACCTTCGTCGTACCGCGTGCCGGACACATGATCATGATGGAACCGCAATGGACCACGGCCGCGACCAAGATCGAGAACTGGCTGGCGCGACGCCTCGGCCCGCGCCTGGCGGTCGCCGCCTGAAGGGAAGCGGGCGCGTGTTCGACAAGGCCACCTTCGCCTTCCTCGACGAACTGGCGGCCAACAACGACAGGGCCTGGTTCGAGGCGAACAAGCCACGCTACGAGGCGCTGGTACGCGAGCCCGCGCTGGAGTTCATCGCCGCCATGGCCGATCCCCTGCGCCGGTTCGCTCCGCATTTCCGCGCCGAGCCAAGGAAGATGGGCGGCTCGCTGATGCGCGTCCATCGCGACACGCGCTTTGCCCGCGACAAGACGCCCTACAAGACCAACATCGGCATCCAGTTCCGCCACGAACTGGGCAAGGACGTCCACGCGCCCGGCTACTACGTGCATATCGCCGGCGACGAATGCTTTTTCGGCGCCGGCTGCTGGCATCCCGATGCCGACCTGCTCGGCCGCATCCGCGACCGGATCGCCGCACAACCCGAACGCTGGTTCGCCGCGCGCGACGACAGGAAGTTTTCCGCTCACTGGGCGCTGGCCGGCGACAGCCTGACGCGCCCGCCGCGCGGCTACGCCGCCGACCACCCGGCGATCGAGGATCTGAAGCGCAAGGACTTCATCGGCCTGGCGGTGCTTTCTCCATCCCAGGTCACCGGCAAAGGCCTGGTTCGCCTTGCCGCGGAGCGCTTTGCCGCCGCCACCCCGCTGATGAAGTTCCTCTGCGACGCGCAGGGCGTGAGCTGCTGAGCGGCCCGCGCCGCATGCTCGAGATCCTCTATCGAGACGACCACCTCGTCGCCGTGCACAAACCCGCCGGCCTGCTGGTCCATCGCAGCGGCATCGACCGCCACGAAACGCGCTTCGCCGTGCAACTCCTGCGCGACCAGATCGGACGCCGCGTCCATCCCCTGCATCGGCTCGACAAGGGCAGGTCCGGGGTGCTGCTGTTTGCGCTCGATGCCGTGAGCGCGCGCGATGTTGGTATCCAGTTCGAGCGCGACGAGGTCGCCAAGCGCTACCTGGCGGTGGTGCGGGGCTGGCCGGCGGAAAGCGGAAGCATCGACCACGCTCTGAGCCGCCGCTTCGACGACTATGGACGCAAGATCGTAGCTGAAGCCCAGGCGACGCCCCTGCCGGCCGTCACCCGCTATCGGCGCCTGGCGACCGTGGAACTGCCCGATCGCGTCGACCGCTATCCGCAGGCCCGCTATGCGCTGCTCGAACTGAGCCCGAAAACCGGGCGCCAGCACCAGTTGCGCCGCCACATGAAACACATCGCCCACCCGATCATCGGCGACGCGACCTGGGGCAAAGGCGTACATAACCGCTTTTTCCAGCAGCGCTTCGGCTGCCATCGAATGCTCCTCGCCTGCACCCGGATCGAGCTGCGCCATCCGGTCGACGGCACTTCCCTCGTCATCGCCGTCGAGCCCGAGGCGACGTACGCGGCACTTCTTGCGGCTCTGGGCTGGAACCGGCAAGCCTGATTTGCGGAAGTCGGCGCTGGAGACACGCCGACCCGGGCAAGCCGGGCAGGAAAAAAGAAGTCGGGTAAAGGCGGCTCCAGTCTGGGATAATGTCGCCCGGCGCGGACAGGCTTTCCCTGGTCCGCCATTTCCAGAGACACCTGCCCGGCGCAGGCCAGCCATGACCACCACCCCAGAAACCGCAGCCACAGGGTTCGATACCCTCGGGCTGACCAAACCATTGCTCGACGCGCTCGGTGCCGTCGGCTACGAAACCCCTTCGCCTATCCAGGCGGCCTGCATCCCGGTGTTGCTGGCGGGCCACGACCTGCTTGGCGAGGCCCAGACCGGCACCGGCAAGACCGCCGCCTTCGCCCTGCCGCTGCTGCAGAAGATCGATCTCAAGCGCGCCGTGCCGCAGGCCCTGATCCTGACGCCGACGCGCGAACTGGCGATCCAGGTCGCCGAAGCCTTGCAGAAGTACGCCCATTTCATGCCGGGTTTCCACGTGCTGCCGATCTACGGCGGACAAAGCATGGTCGTGCAGCTGCGCCAGCTGTCGCGCGGCACCCATGTCATCGTCGGCACCCCGGGCCGCGTCATGGACCACCTGGAGCGCAAGAGCCTGGTGCTCGACCAGCTCCAGACCCTGGTGCTCGACGAAGCCGACGAGATGCTGCGCATGGGCTTCATCGACGACGTCAAGTGGATCCTCGAACACACGCCCGCAGAGCGCCAGACCGCGCTGTTTTCGGCCACCATGCCCGACATCATCCGCCGCGTGGCCCACGAGCACCTGCGGGCACCAAAGGAAATCAAGATCCGCTCGGCCACCTCGACCGTGGTCACCACCAGCCAGTCCTACTGCCAGACCCACAGCGGGCAGAAGCTGGAGGCGCTGACGCGCATCCTCGAA
>JALHNN010000449.1 GCA_022843505.1 Sulfuritalea sp. | reverse complement strand
GTGGGGCACACCACCAACCTCCACATCAAGGACCGCGACGAGATCATCGCCGCGCAGACCAAGCTCGGCCTCGGCTCGTCGGTGGCGTCGGGGACCACGGCGCTGCTCGGGACCGGCGGCACGCAGTCGGCGTGGGGCCAGATCACCAACGCCTACATCTCCGGTACCGCCGCCATTGCCGTCGCGAAACTGGCGCCGGCTTCCGCCAATGGGTCGGTCCTGACCACGGCGGCGGGCACTGCCACCTGGGCGCTGCTCACGAACAACAACATCGCGGGGACGGCCGCCATCGCTGTCTCGAAGTTGGCGACAGACACGAAGGGCTATGCCCTTCTGGCCGGCGCGAGTACGCCACAGTACGAGCGACACTCCCGGAAGAATCTGCTCATCAATGGCTCGATGAGGGTTTCTCAGCGCCGTGCGTTGGACTCGGTTGCCACGGTGACTGACAACGCATATCAGACCGCTGATCGATGGCGCGGGCTGTTTGGGGCCAGCACGGGGGCGACCTCAGTTGCCCAAACCCTCCAAACATCGTCGTCCTGGTACATCAATGGCGATAACAGCCATCGCACGCTGCTCATGCTGTCCCAGGATGGGGCAACGCTTGGGGCGAAGGGCACCAACTCCACGAAGTTCGGGGTATTCCAGGTACTCGAAGCTATCGATTCGGTGCCCTATCGGAATGTACCGCTCTCGCTGCAGGCGCGCATCTACATCACGTCTGCCACCCTCACCGACATGCGAATGGCGGTGCTGGAGTATCGCGGAACGGCCGACAGCGTGTCGGGTGATCCGATCTCGGCCTGGGGTGCTAACGGTTCGAACCCGACCCTCGCCGCCGACTGGCACTACGTCAACACACCGACAAGCCTCGCGGTGGCCTACGGTGCGACTGGGACCATCGCCAGGATCGAGAACCTCACTCCGACCACAAGCATGAACAACCTCGCCGTGTTGATCTGGGCCAACGACGGGTCAACCCACCTGACCAACGACTTCTTCTTCGCGACCGACGTGCAGTTGGAAGTCGGGGCGATCTGCACGCGGCCCGAACGTCTGCCCTGCGCGCAGGAATTGGCGCTGTGCCAGCGGTACTTCCAGAAGTTCGCATCGTCCGGTCAGTACATGCCGTTCGGGAATGGGAACCTCTCGACGACGACAACGATGGATACGGTTGTCCACTACCCATCCGAGATGAGATCCGCGCCGACGGCGACGTATGGCCCGACCGCAGGGGATTTCACGGTGCTCATCAACGGCGCGGCCTACGCGGCGTCAAGCATAGCCACCGTGCCGGGTACCGCGATCGGGAAGAGCGCGATCTCCGTGCGCGCCACCATCACGGCGCAGCCCGCCGCAGGCGCAAGCGGCACACTGGCATCGACGGACTCGGACGCCTACATCGAACTGAACGCGGAGCTGTAAGGAGGGGCAAATGTATAAGCTCAACGGCGGCAGTATCCTGCGTAGGCGCACCATAGAGCACATAGAAGACGGTGCCGCCGTAACCACGGAAATCACCGAAAACATCCCGGCCGACCCGCTAAACCGCGACTATCAGCAGTACCTAATCGATGTCGAAAATGGGGCAACCGTCGAAGACGCCGATCCAGCCTCAGTCCCCGAGCCGTCGCGCGACGAGCGGATAATCACGGCCGCTGCCGTCCGCAAGGAGCGCATCGCTGCCAAGAAGGCCGCCATCCTCGCCTCGGGCCTGCCGACCGCGACCAAGGCTGCGATGGCGGATCTGCTCGACGGGATGTCCGACATCGTCGACGGCCTGGTCGAAGCGATCCAGGGAGGGAAGCCGTGACCGCCCTGGTGCAGGATGCCCGCGACCTGTTCCAGTGCTCGCTGGATGGCTGGCGTATCGGCCAGACGGGCAGTCGTCGCCACACCGGCATGCTGCCGAAGCTCGCCGCCGCCATTGGCGCCTCGGTGCCGCCCCTCTCGGTGGTGGCGGAGGTTGAGCCGACGCCGGTCCGCGTGGACTGGGGCCGCTGGATCGCCGACTGCCCGTGCGGTGGGGCCGAGATGGTCTGGCTGGAAGGGCCGCATCAGATCTGGTGCGCCCAGTGCGGCAACGCCGCGCTCGGGGGCCAGTGGCGCCCCGTGGCCCTACCCGACCGCGTCCACGAGATCATCGTGGCCCTGGAAGCACGCCCGCATCGGAAGGACCGCAACTGGCGCTCGCCCGAGACGCCGGACGACCTCCACGCCTGGAACGCCGCGCATCTCGGCGAGGGAGGCTGAGTCATGTCAGGGCTGGCGCTTCGCTCGCTCGGCCGCTGCGCGCTGAAGATGCGCCGCGCTCATCTTCGCTCGCGTTTCGTCGCTCAACTTCCGCCCGCGTTTGGCGGCGGCGATCTTCTCTCGCTGTTCGGCCGACATGGACTTGCCGGCATTCGGGTTGCCCTTCCCGGAAAGCCCAGCCGCCGTGCATGGCACCGAGCAGAACCGTCGCCAAGGACGCTTCGGGCCGCCGCATGTCTCGCACGGGGTGTCGGGAAGGCGCGTCCGCTTGGCGTTGATCTCCCCGACTTTGTCGTGCAGCGTAGCATGCGCGGACTGACTCTGAAGACGAACGAGATTTTCGGGGCGGTCATCCAGAGAATCGCCGTTGACGTGGTGGATGATGTCGGCCCGCGTGAGGATTTCACCTGGGTGGGCTTGCATCCAGACAAAGCGCGCTCTTGGCATGAAGGCTCGCTTCAGACCGAGCCGCCTTCGCATCTCTGGGTCGATGGTCACGTATGCGCGCAGCCCGCCCTTCCCCTTGTCAACGATCCATGTCCCGCCCCTGTACTGGGGGTGCTCAGATCCTTTCGGAGCGGATGCGCTGATCTTGGCGCGCGTCTCTTCTGGAGTCACTTTCCCTCGCCGCGAACACGAGTGACTACAGAACTTCGGAACGGCGTACGACGTGTGGATGCGGGTGAATGTCTTGCCACAAGACGGGCAGGCCTTCGTCGTCTTCATGGTGCAATTATAGCGCCTGTAACGAGGGGAGGAACCTAAAATTAGCTTTACATCACCCCCAACGGCAGTCACCGGGGCCGTGATCGAGAGCGCGGACATCAACGTCTTCCGCGACAACGACAACTGGTTCAATGCGCTGGTGCCGGCCCCGACGGCTGCGGGGCAACTCCTGCGCTCGAC
>JALHNN010000448.1 GCA_022843505.1 Sulfuritalea sp. | reverse complement strand
AGATATGACATCGGATAGTTTCCAATTTATCGTTCGACGCCATAGCGATTCATCCAGTTAGTGAAGGTCTGGTAGTTGCCGAAACCCAGCAACTTTGCGGCTTGGGTCTTGTTGTTGCGGGTGTGCTCCAAGGCCCGCTCGATGTAATGCCTTGCCACCTGGGCCATGAGCGATTCCAGCTCGACGCCGGGCTCCACCGGGCGATTCAAGACACCGTCAGCGCTGGCGGATCCCCGGGGCGACATCAAGATTGCGTCCTTGATGGCCTCCAGGCCAATGGTTTCTTCGTCAGACCAGACGGCCGCCCGCTGTAAGGTGTTGAGCAACTCGCGAATATTGCCCGGCCAAGCATGCTGAAGCATAAGATTCTTTGCGCCAGCAGATAATTTCTTGTGTTTAATGCCTATGGCCACGGCGGCATCGTTGACCTGCTGCAGGAGAGCCTCGATCAATAAGGAAATGTCACCGGCTCGCTCTCTCAAGGGCGGCAGTTTTACGATGGCAACCGCTAGGCGGTAAAAGAGGTCTTCGCGGAAGCGCCCGTCGGCAACTTCGTTGATGAGCGTCCGGTTGGTGGCGACGATCACCCGAACATCGATTTTCCTGGGGTCGCTTGTCCCCACCGGCGTGACCTCGCCCTCTTGCAGGGTGCGCAGCAACTTGACTTGAATTGCCTTGGGGAGCTCGCCAATTTCATCCAGGAAAATGCTCCCGCCATCGGCACGCTCGAAATGCCCCTTCCTATTGGTCACTGCACCCGTGAATGCGCCTTTCTTGTGGCCAAAGAATTCGGATTCGACAAGTTCCGGCGGTATCGCGCCGCAGTTGACCGAAATAAAGGGTTTGTCGGCCCGCGGACTGGCCTTGTGGATGGCGCGCGCCATCAGTTCCTTGCCTGTGCCGCTCTCACCCTCGATCAAGACCGGTATCGAGCGGATGGCCACGCGCCTGGCCTGCGCGATGATCCGCTTCATGATCGCGCTGCGATGGATGATGCTGCCGAATTCCGCGTCCTCATCTGGCGCCCCCTGCGCCAGGGAAGTTAGCCGTTCATCCGATTGTTGCAAAAGCTTGGGGATGAACTCTGCGGCGATGTCGAAGGGGATGTCCGCTTCCTGGACGCCAGATTGCAGGGAAGACTGTATCAGCCGGGCCGGGTGTGTCGTTTTCGCCAACAGTATCCAGACGGATGCCATGGCCGGAGTGCCGGGGCTGAGGTGATAGGTCAGTTGCGTTCCGCGCCGGTCGATTGCCTCCAGCACTTCGACGACGCATTCGTATATCTCGCCGAAATTGATGGGCGAGTTGAGTTTGACGCTCCGGAGGTGAATCGCCGCGCCTGAACGGGATGCCAGCCAATCCACATAGGACTTCGATTCTGCTGCCGGAAAATCGCTGAGCAAATAGATCGCATCGTAGCTGTCGGCCTGCACGCCCTGCGCCACGGGACCGTCGCCAGCAGCGGATTCGCCAGCCGCAGCTTTCAGATCGGTTCGGCCTATCCACGCAACAAGAATTTTTTTCGGCATGTAAGTATTTTTGTGATTGACAAGCTATTTTATGCCCACAACACTTGAATAACAATCACCGAAACCAGACCCCATTGCCACTAGACGCTGTTTTCGGTTGCAAATAAAGCCATACTGTATGTATGCAATTTTTTTCAATCATTTCACTTGAACTTGATTCGATTTTTTGCCATAGTTAGCATATGGCTTTAACTCAATCAAGTAGTTCAATACAGCGCCTGCTCAGCGCCTTGCCGCACGGCGAGCCCGTCGAGACGTCCACTCTGGCCACGCACGGCGTCTCGCCGCAGCTGGCTTCTTACCTCGCCAAGAGCGGATGGCTGCAGCATCTGTCGCGTGGCGTGTATTTGCTCGTCGGCGATCAGCCAAGCCGTGATGGCTGCCTGACCTTCCTGGCACGACGCACCCCCGGTTTGCATGTCGGCGGCAAAACGGCGCTGGCCTGGCGCGGCGTCAGGCACAACTTGCCTACCCGCGAGCAACTGGAATTGTGGGGTGACCGACCCGTGCGACTTCCCGCTTGGCTGACGGCGCACCATCCCTGCAGCTACCAGACCACCCAACTCTTCGATGCCAATCTGCCCGCTGGTTTTGGACTACAGCCACTCCCAGAAACCCCAGCCGGGCCCCTTGTGTCTGTCCCCGAGCGGGCGCTGCTGGAAATGCTGTGCAACGTCGGCAAGCAGCAATCGGTGGAAGACGCCAGGAATCTGACGGAGAGTCTGCGCAATCCCCGTCAGGACGTGCTCGACACGCTGCTTACCCATTGCACCCGCATCAAGGTCGTTCGACTGGCACGCCAGTTTGCCGACGAGCTCGAACTGCCTTGGGCGAAAATCGTCCATCCGCACAGCCAGCGCATGGGCAGCGACCGCCGCTGGATGCTGCGCACCCGGAACGGCGAACTTCTGAGCCTGAAGAAATAATGGATCGCCAATACGTCGATGCCGTCCGCCTGCTGCTCGCCGTCGCGCCAGTGATTTTCGAGTCGCCACGCTTTGCGCTGAAGGGCGGCACCGCACTCAACCTGTTTGTGCAGGATTTACCCCGGTTGTCAGTGGATATCGATGTTGTGTTCACGAATCACGCCATGGAGCGTGAACCGGCCCTCATCGCGATCAGCGATGATCTCCAGACAGCCAAGGCCAAGCTGGAACGCATGGGCTACTCGGCCACGATCCGAAAAACACAAAAGGGCGACGAAGCCAAGTTGCTGGTGGCGGATCAGGCCAGCCAGATCAAGGTCGAGGTGAATTTCGTCTTCCGGGGAACGCTGTTGCCCGTGGAGCCGCGAGCACTGGTGAACACGGCACGCGATCTGTTTACAACGGCGATGGAATTGCCGGTCCTTGCCATTCCAGAACTGTACGGCAGCAAGCTGGTCGCTGCGCTGGATCGCCAGCATCCGCGCGACTGGTTTGATGTGGCTGCCATGATTGACGACTTTGGCCTCGAAGCCTCAATGGTCGACTGTTTTGTTGCCTACCTCGCCGGCCACAATCGCCCGGTCCATGAGGTGATGTTCTCGAATGACCTGCCGCTGGATGAAATTTTCAACAGCGATTTTGTCGGCATGACCGCTGCCGACATACCGCTGCAACGGCTGATCGACTCACGGCAGCATATCCGTCAGGAACT
>JALHNN010000447.1 GCA_022843505.1 Sulfuritalea sp. | reverse complement strand
AGGGATTCGGATAGCGCGCCGGGTCGAAGGCGAACAGCAGCCAGGCGGTCAGCGCCGCGCTGCCCAGCACCGCCAGCGGGATGCGCCAGTCCATGAAGCGGCGCGCCGCGAGGTAGGCGCCGCAGATCAGGATCAGAGCCGGCGACGGCCCAACCGCCATATGTCCGGAGAGCGAGGTCAGCAGTTCATCGGCATTCGCCAGCACGCCGTCGAACTTCCATTTCGCCAGCGGCGTCGCCCCGGCCAGCGCATCGAGGTTCTTGGCCTTGAGCCAGGACACCGGATCGGCCGGGAACGCCGCCTGGACGAAGGCGCGGCCGACCAGCGCCGGGTTGAAGACATTGAAGCCGATGCCGCCGAACAGCGCCTTGCCCAGGGCGATGGCAACGATGCCGGCGACCGCCCCCATCCACAGCGGAAATCCCGGCGGCAGCGTCAGGGCCAGCAGCAGGCCGGTGATGACTGCCGAGTAATCCGACAGCCGCCCGGCCTGGGTGCCGGTGCCGACGAAGAAGCGCTCGGTGAGCAGGCAGGCGCCCGTCACCACGGCGATCGAGAACAGCGCCGAGATGCCGTACTGGAAGACGTAGAAGGCGCAGATCGGCAGCAGCGAATACACGACATTGCGCATGATGGTCTCGACCGTCTTGGCCGACTGCACGTGCGGTGCCGAGCGAATTTCGATCGGCGCGCTCATGCCGCTTTCTCCCTGAGGATCTGCTTGGCGACTCGAAACTGCTGCACCAGCGGGATGTTGGACGGGCAGACATAGGTGCAGCAGCCGCATTCGAAGCAGTCGCCGAGGTAGTACTGCTCGCCCATCAGGTCGTATTCGCGCTTCGCCGCGAGCATGCCCAGGGTCGAGGGATTGAGGCCCATCGGGCAGGACTCGACACACTCGCCGCACTTGATGCAGGGATAGGTCTGGCGTGACTCGCGCTGCAGCATGTCTTCGCGGCGAAACACCAGCACGCCGGACACGCCCTTGGTGATCGGCACGTCGAGCGAGCCGATCGCCTGGCCCATCATCGGCCCGCCGAGGATCACCTGCCGCGCGTCCATCGCATCCACGGCCGGCGCGCCGGCATAGTCGAGCACGAACTTGAGCGGCGTGCCGAGGATCACGCGGTAGTCGCCAGCCTTGGCGACGCCGGGTCCGGTCACTGTCACCACCCGCTCGGTGAGGCCCTGCCCCAGCGGCAGCAGCTTGCCCAGCGCGGCCAGCGTGCCGACGTTGCTGACCACCATGCCCAGTGCGATGGGAAGGCCGCCCGCCGGCATCTCGGCGCCGAACAGCGCCATGATCAGCATCTTCTCCGAGCCCTGCGGGTACTTGGTCGGCACCGCCTCGACGTGGATCTCTTCCGCCACGCCCGCCGCCTGCGCGTCGGCGATGGCCTGGCGCAGCACCAGCACCGCATCCGGCTTGTTGTCCTCGACGCCAATGATGGTGCGCACCGCGCCGGTGGCGCGCATGGCGTAGCGGATGCCGGCGATCAGGTAGGCCGCTTCCTCCACCATGACGCGGTGGTCGCAGGTGAGGTAGGGCTCGCATTCGCAGCCGTTCACCACCAGCGTATGCACCTTGGCCTGCTTCGGCACCGACAGCTTGGCGTGGGTCGGGAAGGCGGCGCCGCCCAGGCCCACCATGCCGGTGTCCCAGATCGCCTGCAGGATGTCCTGCGCGGAGGCCTGCGCCAGGTCGCGCGGCTGCCCCCAGAGGTCTTCCTGCGTCGCGCCCGGATGGGCGCGGATGACGATCGAATCGATCCAGGTGCCGCGCATGCCGGGGCGCAAGCCGACGAATTCGACCACGCCCGACAGCGGCGCATGGTGCGGCACCGACAGCCACTCGTCGCTCTTCGCGATGGGCTGGCCGCGCACCACCTCCTGCCCAACCCGCACGATGGCCCGCGGCACCTTGCCGATGTGCTGCGACAAGGGCACCGTCACCCGGTCCGGAAACGGCAGGCGACGGATCTTGCGGTCCGCGGTCAGCTTGCAGCTCGGCGGATGCACGCCGCGCTGAAAAGCTTCGCCGCGGAAGTAGGAGACGAGTTTCATGGTCGCGGATCGATTGTTGCGCCCACTGACGATGCCGCGTAGGAGCGAGCTTGCTCGCGAATGACTTCCGCATCGCGAGCAAGCTCGCTCCTACCGGGTGAGATGGTGAACATCACGGTCAATTGAATTTCGCCGCGCGCGCAATCAGTTTCTCCACGCCAGGCTCGCTCATGTTCCACGGCGTGCCGGGATGGATACAGCCGGCCGTGCATTTCTCGGCGGCCTTGACGATGTCGGCAAACTTCGCGCCCTTCGGATTGATCACCACAGCCAGCTTCTGCTCGTTGTAGGCGAAGGCCTTGGGCGCCAGGGTGGTGCACTCGTCGCAGGCCGTGCACTCGGGCGATTCGACCCAGACCGGCTCGTAGTCACCACCCGCTGCCGCTGTCGCCGTATCGCCAGCGCCGACTCTTGCATCGCTGGCCGCCGGTGCGATGGCAGCGCCCTGCCCCAGCACCGCGTTGATCTTCGCCAGCAGATCGTCGCGCACACGGCTTTCGACCTCGGCGGCATCGGCCGACTCTGCGCCGGCACGCGCCAGGCCGCGCAACTGTCGCCAGAAGGCCAGGCGCTCTTCGGTCGACTTGATCAGCTCCTTGGTCACCAGCAGGCGCATCAGGCGCTGCTTCTTGTCCACCGCCCAGATGAAGGGGAATTTGCCTTCGCGTTCGTCGGCATCGAGTTCGAGGAACTCGGCCACCGGCAGCATGGACTCGTTCCAGGTCTCGGGCGGCGCCTTGCGGAAATGCTTGAGGAAGCGCGCCTCGGTGGCGGCGAAGTCGGCGAAGGTCATCGGCAGCGTCATGCTCTGCTGGGCGCCCGCCTCATCGATGTACTTCAGCGTGTAGGTCGGCCAGTCCGTGTCGAGCGAGGGATTGCCTTCCAGGCTCACGCACTCGGCGAAGGTGGTACCGGCGTCCGGATCGAAGCGGAACAGCGGGTAGGCACGGCCTTCCACCGCCAGCTTGCTCTGGTCCACGCTCCTGTCGTCGCCGACACCATGCTCGGGCGGGCAGACGGCATAGATGTTGAACACCGCCGGGCGGCGGCTGTTGAGGCCGTCGATGTAGCTTTCGATCAGGTGATTGACGTGGGCGATGGTGCCCGACAT
>JALHNN010000446.1 GCA_022843505.1 Sulfuritalea sp. | reverse complement strand
GGCGGTGGCCGCGACCTTCGCCCGCGTCGGCCTGGCCCGCTACTGTCGGGGCCAACGCGAACTGACCGACACCGTGCTGTTGAGCCTGCTGTTCCACCTCGACCTGATCGTGGACTACATCGATCGCGGCGCCGGCGAGGCCGAGGCGCTGGCGATGGCAATGACAGCGTTCGCCGAGGACTGGGAACAGCACTGCGGCGAGATCGACGAACTGGTCGAGGTCTTCGGCATGGTGCCCGACGACTGCGAGCACAGCCGCTGGGACGAGCTGCGCGGCCTGCTGCATTCCGCCGGCTGGCAGGAGATGCTGCGCATCCGCCGTCTGATCGCCGGCCTGCCCGAACTGGTGAAGATCATCCGCGAACTGGGCCGGGCGCGGCCCACCGACGATGACGATGTCGCCAGCCAGTCGCTGGTCGAGGTGATGGAGCAGGCCGTCGCGCTGCGCGCGGAAGCCCGCAGCGTGCGCGTGCCCGACATGCCGGGCGAGACGCGCGGCATCCACCGCGCCGACCGCTTGGCGCGCATGCTGCCGGCCGAAGCCATGCTGCTCGGCCATCCGCGCCTGCGCCTGGTGTGGCACGCGCGCCGCGCCGAGCGCACGCTGCTCTGCTACGAAGACGACGACCGCATGACCGAGACCCGGCTGCACCAGGCGCCCGTGCTGCAGCCGCGCCCCGGCCTGATGCCGGCGAAGAAGCTGGACCTGGGGCCGATGCTGGTCTGCGTGGACACCTCGGGCTCGATGCAGGGCGGCTCGGAAGCGGTGGCCAAGGCGGTGGTGCTGGAAGCCATGCGCGCCGCCCACGCCCAGGGCCGCGCCTGCCGCGTCTTCGCCTTCGGCGGCCCCGAGGAAGTCATCGAGATGGACCTGCCGCTGACCCGTGCCGGCATCGAGCGCGCCACGGCCTTCCTCGGCCAGTCCTTCCGCGGCGGCACCGACATCTGCGCGCCGCTCGAAAAAGTGATCGCGGCGGTCGAGGACGAGCGCTGGCAGCAGGCCGACCTGCTGCTCGCCACCGACGGCGAGTTCGGCGCCACGCCGGCGCTCGCCGCGCGGCTGGCCGCCGTCAAGCGCCAACTCGGCCTGCGCGTGCAGGGGGTGCTGATCGCCGACCGCGAAACCGTCGGCCTGCTGGAGATCGCCGACCACATCTTCCCGGTGCGCGACTGGCGCCGATATGGCAAAAGCGGCGACGGCAACGACGCCGAGTCGCCGATCCATTCCCATCGCCTCACCGCGCTCTACTTCCCCGGAGCGCTGCGCAACGACGCGACGCGCGAGGCCACGGTCTCCGGCAGCGAGGCCTCGGCGACCTTCCTCGAACGCAAGACGCCACCATGAGCTTTGCCGACGACTACCTCGCCCAGCTCGATGCCTTCGCCGCGCGGGGGCCGCTGCCGCGCGTGCGCGCCCTGCACCTGCCGCCGCCCGCTACCGAACCGGAGGCCAACAAGGGCGAGTTCTGCGCGCTTGAGCTCGAGGACGGTTCGCTGGGGCTTTCCTACGTGCTGCTCGGCGACACCCTGGCACGGCTGCGCGCCGAGGACGGCGGTCGGGCACTGGCTGGCGCCGACCCCCTGATGCTGGCGCGGCGTTACGCCAGCGCCGACTCCCAGGCCCGGACCCTCGGCTTCGCCGCCGCCAACGCCCTGACGCGCTGCCTGTTCGACCGCGCCGGCTTTGCGCCGCCGGCCAGCCGCGACTCGATCGGCGAAATGGCGCCGGCCGCCAACGAGCACATCGGCATGATCGGCCTCTTCCGCCCCCTGCTCGGCCGCGTGCTGGATAGCGGGGCCCGCCTTACCGTGGTCGAGCTGAACCCGGCGCTGGCCGGCGAGGCCGACGGCTACCGCATCACGCTCGACGCCGCGGAGCTGGAAAGCTGCGACAAGATCGTATCGACCAGCACCCTGCTGCTCAACGACACGCTGGATCGCATGCTCGGCCATTGCCGCGCGGCGCGCTGGTTCGCCATGGTCGGCCCCGGCGCCGGCTGCCTGCCCGATGCCTTGTTTGCGCGCGGCGTGACCCTGCTCGGCGGCAACTGGATCCTCGATGGCCGGGGCTTCGTCGACGCCCTGGCGCGCGCTGCCCCGACCAGCCTTTACAGCCGCAAGACGGCGCTGACGCCGGCGAGCTATCCGGGATTCGAAACCCTGCTGGCGAGAGCGGAATGACCCTGGAACTGTTCGGCCTCGCCCTGTTCGGCGCCCTGGCCTGGCTCTGGTACGACAGCGTGCATGTGCGCGAGCTGGGCCTGCGCGCCGCACGCCGCGCCTGCGAAGCGGAGGACCTGCAACTGCTGGACGACACCGTGGCGATAGCCAGCCTCAGCCTGGCGCGCGACGACGAGGGCCGATTGCGCCTGCGCCGCGCCTACGGTTTCGACTTCAGCGACACCGGCAACAACCGCCGGCGCGGCAGCATCGTGATGCTGGGCGAGGACGTACTGGTGATCAACACCGGCTTGCGCCTGGTTAGCTCGTCACCCACCCTGCACTGATGGGCGGGCGCTCAGAAATGCGAGAACTGGTTGTGGGGCGCGTCGCTGCCCAGGTGATGATGCGCGGCGACGGCCATCTTGCGGTCGGTGATCAGGATGTGCTCGCGCAGCCAGGCGATGAGGAAGGCCAGCAGATCATCGGCCGCTTCATCGCTGCCGGCGCGATGCGCCTGCCAGAGCTCATTGATGCGCATGATGAAATTCGCATGGGCGGCACGATGCCGCGCGACATAGGCGGGATCGAGGCTGGCCTGGTCCATGAAGCTCTCCTCGGCGCTGAAGTGGTCGCGGATGTAGTCGCACAGGTCGCCGAAGGCCTGGTCGAGAAGTTCGTTGCGATGCGTCCGGGCATCGTGCAGCCGATTGACCAGGGCAAACAGCTCTTCATGCTGCCGGTCGATCTCGGGCAATCCGGTATAGAAATCCACGCTCCACTGCATTGCGGCCATGCTCCGCGCCTCCTCGCATCAAGTCGGCGGCATCCACAGGTGGTGCCGCATCCGGTTATGGCGGCAGTATCCCCCAGCCCCGCGCGGCGAGTCAATCGCACGGGGAAGCGCTTGTTCCCCATCCTGTTCGCCCTGGGCGCCATGTTTAGTGTGCCTGCCCCCGCCGCCGAGCCGGTCGAGGGCCGCATCGTGGAAGTCGGCGCCGGGGACACGGCGACA
>JALHNN010000445.1 GCA_022843505.1 Sulfuritalea sp. | reverse complement strand
CAGGTGCCGCAGGAGAAATCGTAGGGGCCGGCGCGGTAGGCGGCAATCGCTTTGCCTGTCTCAAATGCATCGCGGACCTTGGGGTCATCCAGGGGCACGTCGAATTTCAGGTTGCGCGAGGCGGCGGCGACATAGGTGACGAGGTTGGTGATGTCCGGAGCCTTGGTATCGTTGGCTCCCTGGAAAGGCTTCTTGGCGATGTCCTCGAACTTCATGCCCTGCTTTTCGACCATGCACCAGACGATGCGCCGCTCGGCGTCCATCACGGCATTGGCGTCGGCAAAGTAGCGGGGCATCTTCACCCAGGCACCTTCGACCTTGCCCACCCCCTGGCCGAGGTCGCAGCTTTCGGCCAGCGACACGTTCTTCGGCCCGCGCTTGGCTTTCCAGAGTTCCTCACCCTTCAGTTCGAAGAGCTCGGCGGGGTTGCTTTCTTCCATTTCGGCGCGGAACTTCTCGAATTCCGCGTTGGCGTCCTTGGGCTGCGCCATAGCAGGCAGGGAACAGGCGACCGACAGGGCCGCCGCGAGTGCAATGGGTCTCTTCATCTTCTCTCCTTCAGGGTTGCTGCGGCCGATCTTGGTGCCGGCTCTGCAAATATCGGATTCATCGCCGAATCAGGCGATCGTTGCCTCGTCCGTCCGCTTGTCTCCCTTGTTATCCACCCAATTCACGACGACCTTGTCGCCGGCCTTGGCGCCCTTCATCTTGAAACCGAAAACCGGGTTGCGGGCGATCGCCGTGCCAGTCTGTCCTTCGACGATGCGCTTGCCGGCGACATCGATGGTGAGGTTCTGGATGAAATGGGCCGGCACGGTGTTGCCGGCGGCGTCCTTGCGCTGGCCGGTTTCCATTGCGTGGCTCATGAGTATGCGGATTTCCGCGACGTCGCCCTTCATCGAGGCGCGAATCTTCATCGGATCTGCCATGGTGTTTTCCTTTTTGTCCGTTGTGGATCAGCCGCCGCAGCCGCCGACCGTGACCTTGCATTCCTTCTGCGCCACGTAGTATTTGTCCCCGGCCTTGGCCACGGCCCTGACCAGCGAGGTCTGGCCCATCTTGATGCGCGCGGAAACCTCGGCCAGCGCACCGTTGCTGAAGCTGTAATGCGAGGTCAGCGCGGTCGGGTTCTTGTCCACGAGAATCGCAATCGAGGTTGTGTTGGGAATGTTGGAGACGACGTCGACCGGCACAACGGCACCGTTCTCGGCGATGTCCGGCACCTTGATCATGAGATCCTTGTGCTCCGCTGGCGTGCCGGCGCCGAGCGTCTTGAGGGCGGCGGCGGTGTCCTTGGCGTCGAAGGCGGCCTTGTTCCAGTCCGCGGCATAAACCGCGGTCGGCTTCAGCAGGCCGGCCATCATCAGTGCGGACACCGCGCCGATGCTGCCGGCGCCGCGCAACACGATTCTGCGTGTCGGGTTGATTTCCATCCTTGGGTACTCCTCCGTGATCGTCAGTGATAGTCCTGCTCCGGCAAACCTATCGCTTCCGCTCTAGCTGGCATGACAGGTAAATTCGCCGAATGATGAAGTCTTGCATAAGAATCATAAAGGGTAAACGGAAATAATTTGATCAATGCAGCAAGGCAGCGAATGGAATAATTCCGTCGCCGGCATCGTCCAACGCTTGGTGCGGTGCAGCACGCGGGGCGGCGGCTCAGAGTTCGACCTGGGTACCCAGTTCGACGACCCGGTTGGTCGGCAGCTTAAAGTAGTCGGTCGCGGTATCGGCATTGCGGAACATCCACATGAACAGTACCTGGCGCCAGAAGGTCATGGCCGGCAGACGGTTGGGCACGATGGTTTCGCGCCCGAGGAAGAAGGAGGTTTCCATCATTTCGACCGGCGCCATGCCGCGGTCTGCGCACAGTTCGAGGGCAACGGGAATGTTGGGATCATCCTTGAAGCCGTAGTTGATCTGGACGCGATAGAAGCCGTCGGACAGGGCTTCGACCGTCATGCGATCGGCGGCATCGACATGCGGGATGTCCTGGATATTGACGTTGAGCAGGATCACGGTTTCGTGCAGCACCTTGTTGTGCAGCATATTGTGCAGCATTGCGCGCGGCACGCCTTCCGGCTGGGTGGTCATGAATATCCCTGTGCCGGCGACGCGGTGGGGGCCGCCGTATTTCAGGCTGGCGAGGAAGGCGTCGAGCGGTATCGAGTCCTGCTGCAACTTTTCGTAGAGCAGGTTGCGTCCCCGCTTCCAGGTGGCGAACAGGACGAAGACGCAGAGGCCAAGCAGCAGCGGGAACCAGCCACCGTCGAGGATCTTGACCAGGTTGGCGGAGAAGAAGGCGAAGTCGACGACGAAGAACAGTGCGAGGAAGATGCCCGCCTGCAGCCAGTTCCATTTCCACAGCGCGCGCACCACGACAAAGGCGAGCAGGGTATCGATCATCATCGTCAGGGTGACGGCGATGCCGTAGGCCGAGGCGAGGTTGGACGAGGTTTTGAAGCCGAGCACCAGGATCACCACGGCCAGCAGCAGCAGCCAGTTGATGTTGGGGATGTAGATCTGACCCTTTTCCCGCTCCGAGGTGAACTTGACCTGTATGCGCGGGCAGTAGCCTAGCTGCATCGCCTGGCTGGTCAGAGAAAACGCGCCGGAAATCACGGCTTGCGAGGCGATCACCGTGGCCGCGGTGGCCAGCGCCACCATGGGGTAGAGCAGCAGCTCCGGCACCAGCATGAAAAAGGGGTTTTTCACGGCGGCGGGGTTGTCGAGGATCAACGCACCCTGGCCGAGGTAGTTCAGGAAAAGGCAGGGAAAGACGTAACCCAGCCAGGCCCATTTGATCGGCCTGCGCCCGAAGTGGCCCATGTCGGCATACAGCGCCTCGCCGCCGGTGATGGCCAGGACCACGGCGCCGAGTGCGAGGTAGGCGAGGCCACGGTTCTCGATGAAGAAGTGGGCCGCGTACCATGGGTTGATCGCGGCGATGACCTCCGGATGGCGCAGGATGTTCCAGGCGCCGAGGACGCCGAGGGTGCCAAACCAGAACATCATCACCGGGCCGAACAGCGCCCCGACGCTGGCCGTGCCGCGGGGCTGAAAAAGGAAGACGGCGCAGAGGATGCCGATGGTGATGGGTACGACATAGGGCTTGAACATCGGCGTCGCGATTTCCAGGCCCTCGACCGCCGACAGGACGGACATCGCCGGCGTGATCA
>JALHNN010000444.1 GCA_022843505.1 Sulfuritalea sp. | reverse complement strand
AGTCCTTCAGCGCGCACTCGACGATCTTCGGCTGCAGCACGCTCAGTATGTCGTGCGGGTGCACGCCCACCAGGTAGCCGCGGCGCCCGCCGTTGATGTATACCAGCGGCAGGTCGAGGATGGATTTTTCCATGCACACGGGCAGCGCCTTCTTGGTGCCGAAGGGCGAGCAGCCGCCGACCATGTAGCCGGTGTGGCGCAGCGCGTCCTCGGGCGTGCAGGGCGCGACCTTCTTGACGCCGATCTGGCGCGCCAGTTCCTTGGTCGATACCTTGCGGTCGCCGTGCATGAGGACGATCAGCGGTTTCGCGCTCTCGTCCTCCATGACCAGGGTCTTGACCACGGCGTGCTCGGCGACGTTCAACTCGCGCGCCGACACCTTGGTGCCGCCGTGTTCCTCGTACGCGTAGAGGTGGTTGGAATGGGCGATGCGGTGCTTGTGCAGGAACTTGGTCGCCGGCGTTTCGGGGCCCGTATCCGGGTAGGTGTTTTCGTGTCTCATGCGATTTATTCTAGACCTCTGGCGTAAGGAATCCAGCCTGCCGGACGACCCATCGCCACCTGCCCTTGCCACGGAGCCAAACATGCGACCGCACGCACCGTTCCCGATTCTCGCCGCCGGCCTTGTCCTGGCGGCAGTCGTGCCGATCGCGGCGGCCGCTTGCCGGGCCGACACCGGCTCCGCGCGCAACGTGCTGCTCGAGCTCTATACCTCGGAGGGCTGCGATTCCTGTCCGCCCGCCGACCGCCGCCTGTCGCAGCTGAAGGAGCGACGCGACCTGGCCGCGCGCGTCGTGCCGCTGGCCTTCCACGTCGACTACTGGGATCGCCTGGGCTGGACCGATCGCTTTGCAAGTCCCCAATATACCCAACGTCAGTACCGGATGGCCGGGCTGGCCCGCTCGCGATCGGTCTATACGCCGCAATTCCTCCGCAACGGCCGCGACTGGCGCAGTGCCGGCAGCCCGCTCGACGGCGTTGGCCCGCAGCCGGCGGGAACGAGCATCAGCCTCGAGCTGGGCGCCGCGACGGGCGGGCAACTGGCGGTCGGGGGCACGATAAGCGGCGCCAAGTCCGGCGGCGAGATTTGGCTCGCCCTGTACGAACACAATCTCGAATCGCGGGTGCTTGCCGGCGAGAACGGCGGCAAGGTCCTGCGTCACGACTATGTGGTGCGCCGCCTGATCGGCCCGCTGCCGCCCGACGCCGACGGGCGCCTTTCGCTGCGACAACAGTTTGCCCTCGAGCCAGGCTGGAAGCGGTCCGACCTGGGCGTGGTCGCCTTCGTGCAGGACGGGTCCAGCGGCGAAATCCTCCAGGCGCTGCAGCGCCACGCCTGCCCGGGCTGAGCGGCTCAGCCGCGCGGATGGTGCTGGTGGTGCAGCTGCTTCAGGCGTTCGCGCGCGACGTGGGTATACACCTGCGTGGTCGAGATGTCGGCATGGCCGAGCAGGAGCTGCACCACGCGCAGGTCGGCGCCGTGGTTCAGCAGGTGGGTGGCGAAGGCATGGCGCAGCACGTGCGGTGAAATGCGCTGCGGCGGAATGCCGACCCGCAGCGCGTATTTCTTGACCAGGTTCCAGAACATCTGCCGCGTCATGCCGGTGCCGCGCACGGTGATGAAGATCGCGTCCGAGACGCGCTGCTTGAGCAGTTCGTTGCGCGCCGAGGCGATGTAGCGCCGCAGCCAGTCGGCGGCGACCTCGCCCAGCGGTACCAGGCGTTCCTTCGAGCCCTTGCCCATCACCCGCACCACGTTGTCGTTGAGGCTCAGTTCGAACAGGCGGATGCCGACCAGCTCCGACACACGCAAGCCGGTGGCGTAGAGCAGTTCCAGCATGGCACGGTCGCGCAGCCCCAGCGGCGTGTCAAGGTCGGGCGCATCGAGCAGGTCCTCGACCTGCTTCTCCGACAGGGTCTTCGGAAAACGTGCCACCTGCGCCGGGGTGTCGACGTTGAGCAGGGGATCAGCGCCGAGCCGGCCCTGGTCGATCAGCCAGCGATAGCAGCGGCGCAGCGTGGCCATCAGCCGACGCTGGCTGGCGGACTTGATTCCCCCGGGCCGGGCATTGAGGTGCGCCAGGTAGGCGTTGATCGCCGTGCCGTCAGCGCCGACTATCGAACTCCCCTGTCCGGCAAGCCAGGCGGCGAAGAGCGCGAGGTCGCTGCGATAGCTGCCGAGGGTATTCTTCGCCAGGCCATCGGCGAGCCACAGCGCATCGATGAATTCGTCGATCAGCTCGGCATCAGAGCTGGGCATTTTCGTGGCGTAGCAGCCAGCGTTTGACGTCGAGCAGGAAGCCGCCCGAGTTCTTGCCGAAGCCGCCCAGCGCATGGTTCGCGGCGACGACGCGATGGCAGGGCACGACGATCGGGTAAGGGTTGGCGCCGCAGGCATTGCCCACCGCGCGCGGGCCGCTGCCGATCGCTGCCGCGACCTCGCCGTAGCTGCGGGTCTGGCCGGCCGGGATGGCCGCAATCTGCGACCAGACGCGGCGCTGGTAATGCGTGCCGGCCGGCGCCAGCGGCAGACCGAACGCGTAGGCGGGGTCCTTCAGCCAGGCGCGGAACTGGCGCACGGCCTCCTGCGCCAGCAAGGTCTTCGGCGCGACTTCCGGCCGCGGCTCGAGGTAGCTGATGCCGGTGATCTCGTCGGCATTGCACTCGATGCCGATGCTGAATCCGGGCGCGGTCAGGATGCTGGCGTAGGTCGTCATGGCGGGCAGGCGCGAAGTTCGATTACGGCGTTATTGTCGATTCCCGGCAGGCGATCCGCAAGCGGCGCGCACAGCGTCGTCGTGCACAAGGTGTAGCCCCCGGCGTGCGGCGAATGGGAAAGACGCAGCGTGGCCTGGGCCGGCAGTGGCGGGCGGTAGTGCCAGACGCCGTCCTTCAGCACCGCCCCCGCGGGCGGCTCCATCCCCGCGCCGGCGCCGCGGATGCGCGCTTCGGTGACCACCAGCGCCCCGGCCTCGATGCGCCAGTCCTCTTCCCAGCGGATTTTCTCGATGGAATGGATCCAGGTCAGGGTGAAACTGTCGATGGCGAGGAAGGCGGCGACCGCGCCCGCCGCGAGGCAAAGGCTCAAGAGTCGGCGCTGGCGGCACGGCGATCCATGCGCCGGCTGCGCAGCCAATGCCAGACCACGAACACCACGCTCATGCCGAAGCCGATCTCGTC
>JALHNN010000443.1 GCA_022843505.1 Sulfuritalea sp. | reverse complement strand
GTCGCGATTATCGGTATCCTCGCCGCGATTGCCATCCCGCAGTTCAGCGAGTACACCAAGAAGGGCAATGACAAGGCTGCCCAGTCCGATGCCAAGAACCTGCTGACGCAGGCGACGGCCAATTCCACCAACTAATCGGGAGCCGACAATGAAAAAAGTCATTCTTGCATCGGTCCTGACCACGGTTGCGCTGACCTCGATGGTCGACGCCAATGCCGCCACCAGCGGTGTCGTCTGCGCTGCGCCGACCTCGGCGGGTACCGGTTCGATTACCGTCGATACCAGCGCCACCAACGAGATGGTGGTCAATGCCTTCACCCCGAAGTGTTCGGCCAACGTGCATCTGGTGTTTGATCAGGGCAAGTCCTACTTCCGCGTCGGTTCGGTGTCGTCTGCCGGCGGCCGTAGCTTCCGTGGCTCCACGGCCGGCGGTTCCGTGACCAGCAACGCCACCTGCTCCGGCACCTCGTGCAATTCAGCTGCGGCCAATACCGCGATGACCAGCACGGAGAACCCGACTTCGGGCTGACGCTTTCCTCAAGCCGCTTTAGGGCGGGGCGGGCAAATCCACGGGTTTGCCCGCCCTTGTTTTTTTGCAGGTCGGCCATATTTCCGCGCCATGGTGGTCCATACAATCGAATTCATTCGTTCCGGCATCATTTCCGGATTGCGCGGGCGCAGCATCCAGGTCACGTTCGCCCTCGGAGTGGTGCTCATCGGCTTTGCCTACCTCGCGGCGAGCTTTTCTCCGCGGCAGCCACAGACCATCGCCCTCGACATCGGGCTGTCGGCCGTTCGCTTCACCCTGGTTCTGTTGGCGCTGTTCTGGGTCCAGGAGTTGTTCACGCGCGAAATCGATCGCAAGATCATCCTCCATTCGCTGGCACTGCCTGTGTCGCGCGCTTCGTTCTTCGTCGGCCGGATCCTCGCCGTCGTCGTCCTTGCCGCGATCTCCGCCGTAATCCTGGGCCTGTGCCTGATGGTCGCCGTGCTGCTGGCAAATCCCGGCTACGACCAGGAGTTCGCCGTTTCGCTCGGCCTGCCATTCTGGCTGGCCCTGCTCGGCATCGTGATCGATGTCGCCGTGGTCTCGTCGGTAGCGGCGGCGGTAGCGATGATTTCCACCGTGCCGGTATTGCCGCTGGCGATCGGTGCGGCCTTTGCCATCGGCGGCAAGGCGCTTGGCGCCTCGGTGGATTATCTGGCGCGCGGCGCCGACGGTGATGCAGCCTTCGTCGAACGCATGGGCCATTGGGTTGATCTGGTCGGCTGGCTGATTCCCGACCTGTCGCGCCTCGATTGGCGGCAATGGCCGGTATACGGTGCGGAGCCGAGCATCGAATTCCTGATGTGGGCCGTGGTCATGGCGGTCTCGTATGCCGCGGTCGCCATCGTCTTTGGCGTGCGCGCCCTGATGAGCCGGGAGTTCTCCTGAATCCATGGGATCCGGGTTCCGCCAGGCGCTGATCCTGCTGGTTGCGGGGACCGGCTTCGCACTCTCGGTCATGGTAGGCCCGCGCGAGGCCCTGCATGACCGGGCCCGCGAGCTGGCCGTCAGGATTCCGCTCGTGTTCCAGATCCTGACGGCGGCGGGTGATCGCTACCTGGCAGCGAACCTGGGAGGCTTCCGCATCCTGGTTTCCGAGGCCTACCGCATGGGGCCGGCCGAACTGGCGCTCCAGGCGCAGCTGCAGAAGGATGTCTCCTGGCTCAACCCGGCGCATGAGGACAACTATTACATCGCGGCGGCGATCCTTTCCGTGCCGGAGTTGATCCCCGCCGCGCAGTACATACTGCGCCGCGCCGCCGATGCCCGCCCCAAGGATTGGCAGCCGCTTTTCTACTATGGCTTCAATCGCTACTACTTCGAACGGGATCCCGTCGCCGGCGCGCAGGCCCTGCTCGAAGCGGTACCCCGGATGAGTGACGAAGGTGAGAGCTGGACCATGCAGAACCTCGCGGCGCGCTGGATAGAGCGCGGCTACAGCGCGGCGGATGCCGCGCGCATCGTCGGCAGCATGGCCGACAATGCCAATCCGGGGCGCTTCAAGCGCTACCTCGGGCACCGTGCGCAACGACTGCGCGATCTCGCGATGCTGAAGGACGCGGCTGCCCGCTTTCGCGAGGCACAGGGACGGCCCCCTGCGAGCCTTGACGAACTCGTGACGATGAAGCTTCTGGAGCGGATCCCGGAAGACCCGTTCCGGCGCGGTTACACCCTGGACGCAGAGGGCGAGCCGGTTTTCAACCAACGGCGCTGAGCCGGATCGAGATCGAGGACGAAGGCAATGTTCGCAATACGGATCGAGAACCTGGAAAAGACCTATGCCGAGGGCGTGATGCGTCGCCCGGTGCGGGCCGTCGCCGGAGTTTCGCTCGAGGTTGCGGAGGGAGAGGCATTCGGCTTCGTCGGACCCAATGGCGCGGGCAAGAGCAGCACGATACGCATATTGATGGGCCTGGCCCGCGCCAGCGCCGGATGCTGCCAGCTCTTTGGCATCGACGTGGCCAGGCCGGCAGCGAGGTTGCGGGTCGGCTACGTGCCGGAGAATCCCTGCCTCTACGATTACCTGACGCCGCTCGAGATCGTTTCCATGAGCCTGCGTCTGCACCTCCCGGGCGAGGGGGCATCAATCCGGAGCCGGGCCATGTCCTGGCTGGAAAAGCTGGGTGTGGCACATGTCGCGGATTCGCCGGTGCGTTCCTTTTCCAAGGGCATGACCCAGCGGGTGGCCCTGGCCAATGCCATGGCGGCGTCGCCGCGCCTGCTCGTGCTCGACGAGCCGCTGAGCGGCCTTGACCCCATCGGCAGGCGCGAGGTAGTTGAGATACTTGCTGACTACAAGCGGAGCGGCGGCACACTGTTCTTTACCTCGCATGTACTGCACGATGTCGAGCGCCTGGCCGATCGATTCGGGTTGATCCATAAGGGCGAACTGCGCTCGGTCCGCGCGCCCAGCGAACTGGTGGGCAGCGAGGACCTGGTCATGGTGCGCAGCCATGGGAAAGTGCCGCTGCCCGGCGGGAGGGAGGAAAGCCTGGGCAACTGGGTTTCGGAGGTGCCCCAGGCGCGCCTGTGGTCGGCCCTGGAGGAGTTGCGCGCGCTCGGGCACCAATTGCGCGAGGTGAGGCCATCGCTGTCGCTCGAAGCGGCCTTCATGCATGTGGTAGCCGAGCAGAAAGTCATCGAGGACAAGTA
>JALHNN010000442.1 GCA_022843505.1 Sulfuritalea sp. | reverse complement strand
TGCGGGGTAAGGCGCCCTGGACCATGCACAACACGGCCGACCACCTCAAGCTCAAGCCCGCCGCCGAATGCGAGCCCATCCATTACGAGAAGCCGGATGGCGTGCTGACCTTCGACCGCCTGTCGTCGGTCTTCCTCTCCAACACCAACCACGAAGAGGACCAGCCCTGCCATCTGCGGCTCAGGGACGAGGGCGTGCCGATCGCCACCAACCTCGCACTCTATGATGCGCCCGAACAGCGCTACTGCCCGGCCGGGGTGTATGAGATCGTTCGCGCGGAAGACGGCAGCAACCCGCGCCTGCAGATCAACGCGCAGAACTGCGTGCACTGCAAGACCTGCGACATCAAGGATCCGACGCAGAACATCACCTGGGTGGTGCCGCAGGGCGGCGAAGGACCGATTTACGCCCAGATGTGATCGGCCCGCATGACGTCCGACCCCGCCTTTGACTATGCGGCGGCGCTGGCCCGGGCCGATGCCGAGATCGTCGCCATCATCGGCGAGGACTTCCTCCGGGTGGTCCCGGACGACATGGCGCAGATGCGCACGGCGGCAGCGGCCGGCGACAGCGAATCATTGGGGCGCCTGGCCCACACCTACAAGGGCCTTGCCGGCAACTTCGGCGCCCAGCCCCTGGCCAGCGCCGCCGCCGCGCTGCACGCCGCGTGTCGCAGCGGATCTTGCGACAGCGGGCTCCTGCAGGCCGTGGAGCGCGAATTGAACTCCCTCTGCCAGGCCTTGCACGAGAAACTCACAAGTAGCAAAGGCTAGCCGAGCCCCCGCGCCAGATCGGTCTTCAGGTCGGCGGTGCTCTCCAGGCCGACCGCGATCCGCAACAAGCCCTCGCCTATGCCCGACGCTGCGCGAGCCTCCGCCGAAATCCGCCCATGCGTGGTCGATGCCGGGTGGGTGATGGTGGTCTTGGTATCGCCCAGATTGGCGGTGATCGACAACAGGCGGCAGTGATCGACCACCCGCCAGGCAGCCTCGCGACCGCCCCTGACTTCGAAGGAAACGATCGCGCCCGCGCCGGACTGCTGGCGGGTCGCCAATTCGTGCTGCGGATGGGACTTCAGCCCCGGGTAATGGACGCGGGCCACGCGCGGATGCGCTTCCAGCCATTGCGCAATGTCGAGGGCATTTGCCGACTGGGCCTTCATGCGTACCGAAAGTGTCTCGAGCCCTTTGAGTATCACCCAGGCGTTGAACGGCGACAGGGTCGGGCCGGCCGTGCGCAGGAACTTGAAAATCTCCTCCATCAATTCCTCGCTGCCGCAGGCCGCGCCCCCCAGCACGCGCCCCTGTCCATCGAGGTACTTGGTGGCGGAATGGATCACGATGTCGGCCCCCAGGCGCAGCGGACGCTGCAGGGCCGGCGTACAAAAGCAGTTGTCCACCACCAGCAAGGCACCGCCGGCGTGGGCCACCCGCGCCAGCGCGGCAACGTCGAAAACCTCGGTGAGTGGGTTCGACGGCGTCTCGATGAACACCAATCTGGTATTGGGGCGCATCGCGGAGTGAAACCCGTCGTCAGCCCCCTGGTCCACGAAGCTGGTTTCGATGCCGAATCGGGGCAGGATCGTGCCGAACAGTTGCTGGGTGGCCCCAAAGATGCTGCGCGAGGCGACGATATGCTCGCCGGACTTCATCAGCGCCATCACCGTGGCCAGGATCGCCGCCATGCCGCTGGCCGTGGCGATGCAGCGCTCGGCGCCTTCGAGCGCCGCGAGACGTTCCTGCAGCGCTGTTACCGTGGGATTGGTGAAGCGGGCATAGACATTGCCCGGCTCGGCGCCGGAAAACCGTGCCGCGGCTTCCGCAGCACTGCGGAAAACGAAACTCGACGTCAGGTAGAGCGCTTCGGAATGCTCGTTGAACTGACTGCGTTCCTGGCCGGCACGGACCGCGAGCGTGTCGAACGACCAGTCCGGATCTTCCCCGCTCATCCGGCTTGCACCAGATTGAGGTCGAGTTGCTCCCCGTCGGGGCCATCGAAGCCGTCGCCGTCGTCCGCCTTGCCGGCCACCGGTGCATCGCGCCGGTTTTCGATGTGCTGCAGGTACAGCGCCGTAACGTCGCCGGTGATGTAATTGCCGTCAAAACAGGACGTCTCGAAACGAGCCACCGCCGGATTGACCTCGCGCACGGCGGTCTTGAGGGAGTCGAGATCCTGGTAGATCAACGCGTCGGCACCGATCTCGCGGCAGATCTCCTCATCGTTGCGGAAGGCGGCAATGAGCTCGCTGCGCGTCGGCATGTCGATCCCATAGACATTGGCGAAGCGCACGGGAGGCGAGGCAGACGCGAAATAGACCTTTTTCGCGCCGGCTTCACGCGCCATCATGATGATTTCGCGGCTGGTGGTGCCGCGCACGATGGAATCATCGACCAGCAGAACGTTGCGCCCCTTGAATTCCTGGCTGATGGCGTTGAGTTTCTGGCGTACCGATTTGCGTCGCGTCGCCTGTCCCGGCATGATGAAGGTGCGGCCGATGTATCGATTCTTGACGAAGCCCTCGCGATACGGAAGGTTGAGCCGCGTCGCCAGCGCCATGGCTGACGGACGGCTGGAATCCGGAATGGGAATCACGGCGTCAATTTCCAGATGCGGCATCGTCTGCCGCATCTTCTCGGCCAGATAGTGGCCCATCTTGACCCGCGTCTCATAGACCGAAATGCCGTCCATCACGGAATCGGGCCGCGCCAGATAGACGAACTCGAACATGCAGGGCGCATGGAAACTGCGGTCCGCGCATTGCCGGCTGACGAAGTTGCCGCGTACGTCGATCAGGATTGCCTCGCCAGGCTCGACGTCGCGGAGCATCTTGAAGCCCAGGGTATCCAGGGCGACGCTTTCCGAGGCGACGAGGTACTCGGTGCCTTCGGTGGTCTGGTTGCGCCCTATCACCAGCGGCCGGATGCCGCAGGGATCGCGGAAGGCGAGCAGGCCGTAGCCGGCGATCATGGCAACCACCGCATAAGCCCCGCGCACGCGGCGATGCACGCCCGCCACCGCCTTGAATATCGTCTCCGCATCGACCTGGTACCTGGTCGACGCTGCCTGCAGTTCGTGGGCCAGCACGTTGAGCAGCACCTCCGAGTCGGAGTTGGTGTTCATGTGCCGCAGGTCCTGGAGGAACATGTCCTGCTTCAACTGGTCGGCATTGGTCAGATTACCGTTGTGCGCCAGCATCAGT
>JALHNN010000441.1 GCA_022843505.1 Sulfuritalea sp. | reverse complement strand
CTGGAACGCGGCGTGTTCACCCGCGGCCGGCCGCCCTTCAGCTACCTCAAGCCGCTGGGCGCCAACCTCTTCCTCTCCGCCAACGAAGCCGACGTGCGCGCCGCGCTGGAAGGCGGCTTTCCGGCGGCGCGCGTGTATTCGACGACGCTGAGCGAAGCCGAGCAGCATCCGCAGGAGGTGCGCATCGCCTTCGACGGCGACGCCGTGCTGTTTTCCGACGAAGCCGAGCGCGTGTTCCAGGAGCAGGGTCTCGCCGCCTTTCAGGACCATGAAGAAAGCCGCGCCCTGCACCCGCTGCCGCCGGGCCCCTACCTGCCGCTGCTGGAAGCCCTGCACCGCCTGCGCGCCGACAGCGCCGGCTGCCCGATGAAGATCCGCACCGCGCTGGTCACCGCACGCAGCGCCCCCGCGCACGAACGCGCGATCCGTACCCTGATGGAATGGAAGGTGGAAGTCGACGAGGCCATGTTCCTCGGCGGCCTGGAGAAGACCCACTTCCTGCGCGAATTCGAACCCGACTTCTTCTTCGACGACCAGACCCGGCACTGCGAGCCGGCGTCACGGCTGGTGCCGACGGGGCATGTGGTTAGTGGGGTGTCTAACCGCTAGTCGGATCTTTGTGTCGGCCATTGCCGACGTAATGGCAGGTGTTCGAGGGTTTCCGCTTGGTGCGGTAAGCGGTCGTTTCGCCAATAGGAAACCGGACCTTCAGGAACCTGGAGATGACCGGCGCTGCGCGGCTTGCCGCGCCAAGTCCGACAGAATCATCGGTTGGACACCAGTAACTGCTCAGTAGAGTTCATCGGCTGGAGGTACGATGCCTGCGAGATCAAGGAAGACACGACCAAGCGAATAGTACAGGCCCGTGCCTGGCGACCAGCGATCTACGACATGGTAGTTGCCGTTACTCCTACCTTCAAATATCCACCGTGCTCCGTCAAGGCCACCACGAAAGCTGTCTCGCGTTGGTTCTTGCCAAAAGCCAGCATTTTCCAAACTAGCGAGCAGGATGTTCCATTGGTTAGAAGTGATTGGCCTTTCAATGCGCATCTTAACTTCGCCTGGCTGATAGCCACCTTTTCCGTCCAGTTCGATGGCGGTAACAGTCGGCCCACCAGATGTCATGGAAACCCGCACTGCAATGGGGTGACGAGATGACCGCAGCCAAGTGAAGCGATAAGCGTTCGTACCGTCCAGTGGCCCACAAGTCAGCGAAGGCTCCGACATTGCGTTGAGATGTTTTGAATACCACTGCCGTTTGAACTCGTCGAGCCCCCTTGCTTTCTGGTCAAAAATACCGGGAGGAAAGAAGAAGTCATCAGCGGTGGGCGATGGGCAGACAGCACGGCTATCCGAGGCAATACATAGGCCCGGGACCAACCCACTCAGAGCAGCCAATATGACGAAACAATAGTACGCGATTCTCATGATGTCCGACGTTCGAGTTCCGCAGCACGCTTTGGCGCGTCCGCTGCAACGAACTGCTTTCCGTTCTGGAATTCGACATGCTTCTTGAAGTTGTTGAGGATGCTCTGCCAACCTTGCCTTTGTTGTTCTGCTGAATTCTCATCTTCTGCGTCGAATGTTTCGGCTACCCTTGTTCCATTCGCGGTCTGCATGAACTCGATGATAACGAGCCTATTGTCCCCGAGTTCGAAGTGCAACGATTGTTGTGGCGCAATCTTGGTGAAGACGCCTTCGAAATCAAAACCAACCGATCCGTCTTTAGCCTCCATGCGGTACTTAAACTTTCCCCCGACCCTCAAATCCACTTCTGCGATGGGGCAGAACCACTCTTCAAGCGCGAAATTCCATTTCGCTATGTGATCCGGCGTTACCCAAGCATCCCAGACCTCTTTTTGTGGTGCGGCCACTTCGGCTTCGACTGTGATTTTAAGCTATTGGGGTCAGAGTGAATTTGGTTTTTCAAGAGTCGGTGCCCGAGACACGGCGACGAGGCCGGCGCCGGTAGGCCCGGGGCGGAGGAATGTGAAACCCTGACGGAGCCACGGACCTCCCGGCGCCGGCCGGGGCAATCCCCTATCGAAATGGATTCAGCACAGCCACGCCGAAGCGCTTGAAGTCGCCGACGTTGCGTGTCACCACCGTCAGCTTGCGCACCAGCGCAGTGGCCGCGATCATTGCATCCTCATAGACGGTATCCGACTGGCGGTGCATCAGCTTCGCCCACAGGCGGAAGCTTGCGGCGTCCATGTTCAGCACGTTGAAAGCGGCAGCCACCTGATCCGCCCATGACTCGATCTCGATGGCCTTGGTCGGGTCCTGCTCGCGGGTGATCTCGATTCCGGCTTGTATCTCGGCGAGCGTGACCACGGAAATGTGCAGGTCGACGTCGTCGACGGCTTCAATCCACGCCAGCACGCCCGCATGCGGCCTCGGCTTGCGCAGTTCGGAGACGACGTTGGTGTCGAGCAGGTACATCGCGCAACTACACGCCGGCCGGGGTGCGACGTCGCGCCTTGCCGCGAGCCGGCAGCATCAGGGTCGATCGCGCCTCGTCGGAAAGCAGCAACTGCTTCAGCGTCGGACGCGCCGTGGCGTGCAATCGTTTCCATTCCGCGATGGGCACCAGCACGGCCGTTTCCGTGCCACGCCGGGTAACGACCTGCGGGCCTTCGCTGACGCAGGCATCCAACAATTCGCTGAAACGGGCTTTGGCATCTTGTACGGGCCAAGTGTTCATGGTTTTCTCCGCTGACTAGTTACCTGACCAGTTTAGCCCGTGCCAACAGCGTGCGCAACCCGGCGCGGCAGGCAGCAAATGGCGGCGCAGGCGGCACGGCGACGAGGCCGGCGCCGGCAGGCTCGGGGCGGAGGAATGTGAAACCCTGACGGAGCCACGGGCCTGCCGGTGACGGCTGGCGAGACTGGCGTCGCCCGAGCGGCGTAACGAATCGCCAGCTCAGTAGGAAACGGAAAACGTGACGAAGGCCGCACGCCGCTCCGGCAGCATTCCAAAAGCCGACTCCGCCTTGCCACCGTAGGCCCGCACGCCCGCTTCCAGCCGCCACTTGTCGGCGGCATAGCCGACGGCCAGCGTCTGGTTGCGGCCGCCGTCTTCCAGCGAGGCGAGCAGGTCGGCCGCCGCGCTCCATTGGCCGGCCGGCTCGGTCCAGGCGAGGCGCGCCAGCAGGCCGCGCCGCGCCAGGTTGCCCTGTTCGAACAATCGCGTCGATGCCGCATTGG
>JALHNN010000440.1 GCA_022843505.1 Sulfuritalea sp. | reverse complement strand
TTCGAAATTCGTGATGTCGATGTTCTGCGCCTTCACAATTGCCAGCTCTGACTTGTACTTGAGCGAGTTCATCGCCGCATTCCTCAGCAGCGTGATGATTGGAAGAAAGAACTGTGGTCGGACGATGTACATCTTCGGGTAGCGGTGGAACACATCAATAATCCCGGTGTTGTAGAGGTCACTATCGGGTTCCAGCAGGGACACCAGGACCGCATACTCACACCCCTTCTCGGTGCGATCCTTGTCGAGCTCCTTGAGGAAGTCCTCATTTTTGTTTTTCGTCGCGGTGCGATCGCTCTCGTTCTTCATTTCGAACATGATCGAGACGATCTCAGTGCCAGCCTCGTCCGAGTCGCGAAAGATATAGTCGCCCTTGCTGCCAGTTCGCGCGTCGTTGTCTTTCTCGAAATATGCCCTTGGAAACGCCGTCGCTCGAATACGGTTGAACTCGGTTTCGCAGTGCTGCTCGAGGGTTTCGCCAACCATCTTGGTCGACAGGCGAGCCTTCATGTCTCGGAGGCGCTCGATCGCATCATCGCGATCCTTGATCTGCGTCTCGTATTTGTCCTTGAGTGATTTCTCGGCGAGTTGCTTCTCAAGTTCCACTCGCTCAAGGCCATTCTTTAGCTCGTCGCGTTCCTTCTCGACCACACTTACTGCCTCGGTGATCGCGAGCTTCTGCGCAATCTCGATTGCGTCGAGCTTGGCCTTCAAACTTTGGATTTCCGCTTCCTTTTTGGCGGCAATATTCTGCAGTTCATTTAGGAGCTGCGCCTCGGCGAGCTTGGAAGCGGCCTCCTTGTCATGCTTTGCCTTTTCTAGCTCGTTCGCGAGCGCATCACGCTCTTTCTCTACGGTGCTAAGTGCCTCGGTCACGGCAAGTTTCCGCGCAACCTCACCTGCATCGAGCGCGGCCTTCAGCCCCTGTATCTCCGCATCCTTGGCTGCAGCAGTCTTCTGCATTTCGCTGGCGACCTTAGTTTGGGCGAGTTCGACGGCGTTCCGCTTGTCCTGCTCGGCCAGCTCAAGTCGCTCATACAACTGCTTCTCGAACTCGCTATCGCGAACCTGCTTCAGGATGTCCGCGTACCCGGCCTCGTCGATTTTGAATGCTTTCCCGCAGTGCGGGCAGATGATCTCATTCATGTTTGTGCCCCTCCCGCCTTCGTCAAAATCTCCTTGAGCATTCCTGGAACAGCTCCTTCCGCCTCGAGCGTTGCAGTGCGGTAGGCGTACTGATTCTTTGGGAGCTGGATTCCGGCGGCGGTCTCGATAGCCGCATACGACCTGTCCCACTCCGGCCAGTTGGCCTTGAGGTAGCTCTCAAGTTGGTCGCTCAAAGTCGCTACACGGTCGCCAACCTGATCTGATGGAAAATCAACTTCGGTCTCGCCGAGGTATTTCAAAAGCCGACGGTTTTCTGTTGAAAAGTTCGTCCGCTGGCCGTTTATGTCGGTCTGATTTCTGCCCGCAGCCGTAGCCCGTGCCTCGAAGCCGCCATCACCGTCGAAGAGGACATAAGTCGGAATCCCGAGACAAGTAAGGATGGCATGGGCAAGCGGGATTCCACCCTTGCCTCCGGCCGGAACAATCGACAGTCCCTGAGATTCGAGGCGTCCCACGGCGTCCCGATCACCGATTCCGTAGAACACGGCCGCCTCTGTCTCCCCCTCAACCAGTAGCGCACGTGCTGCGAATAACGCGACCGAGAGGCGATCAGTGACGATGCCATCGAGTTGACGGCCAACTTGGTCAGCATCAACTGTCCCATCAACCTTCGTCTTCACTTCCGCGATCGAGGCGCGGAGGACAGCGACCACAGGAGTTTCGTCAGACGACCTCGTCAGCCGCCTGACCTGGTCGAAATGTCTCGCCTCAACGAAGTAGGGGCTATGAGTTGCGTAGGTCACTTGGATGCGCTTACCGGCGTCATCGGCGAGCGACCGGAGCACCTTCGCGAACGTCTGGGCCTGGATTGGGTGCTGAAAGAGTTCCGGCTCCTCGATCGCCAGGCAGATGACACCCTCTGCCGATGCCGCGCCCGACTGCGCCAAGAGTTGGAGTGCGGAGATTAGAAGGGTGCGCTGAAAGCCATGCCCCTGTCGCGCCACATCAGTCTCGTTTGTGCCATCGAGCACTGCCACTTCGAATGTCGTCCGAGGGGCCTTGAGTTCCACCTCTGCAGGGAAAACCGTGACAGCCCGACCAGGCGAGTAGGACGAGACGACCTCGTTGAGCTGTGTCGTCATGGCATCGAGTTGCGCCTTGAACTTCTCCTCATAGACTTTCTGCTGCTTCGCGCGTGAATCCTCCACGATCTTCGCTATCTCCTCATCAGCAGCGGCACGATCGATTGAACGCTCAAGGATACGACCGATGATGCTCGACTTCCCGTCGATCGACTCCTCGCTTGCGCGCAGGTCAGCAGTGACCAAAACGAAGTCGAAGAGACCGCTCATCTTGCCGCCGCTGTTGAAGCCGAAGAAGTTGGTCTGCAGCGATTCGGGGGCGTCGACAAGCTGATCTGTGTGGGATGACTCCCATGTCGTCATCGCCTGCTCAACGGCAGCGCCGGTGCTGGCCGCCGGGAGATTCAGGTCCGAGCGACTACGCCGGAGATCGGCGTAAAGATCCTTCTTCGCGGTCGCACCGCTTGCCGACTTGATTGCGTTGAAATCCGGGAAGCCCTTTGCATTGGCGGAGAGCACATCGGATCCATCAGGTAATCGCCGCCTCCATGCGGTGAACGTGGCGACTCCGTCCGGCGCGTACTTGCCGAGTGCATCGCGGTCCTTATCGGTGAGGTCAGCGAATTTGACCTGAACCTCGATGTCTTTGTCAGTCGCCCCGAAGGAGCAGTCCTTCTCCGTCAGCGAACCAGGCTTGCCGTTAAAGAACCACTCGAGCGCACGAAGCACAGTTGACTTTCCAGCGCCGTTCGGCCCGATGAATGTCGTGACGGAATCGAAGGGGATCGTCACGTCTTTCAACGAGCGGAAGTTCCTGATGCGAACGGATTGGATCTTCATTAAGAGTTCGTGCTCCTTGTGCTTTTCGCCGAAGACTTGGTATCTGCTTCGCTTGCGATCGATGGCAAATGCAACGGCTCTCTTGGGTCGCGAACGTCAACTCGCCGGAATCAAGGCCAGCGACGCTGGGCAGATTTATCGCGCAGGGTCTGACGGACTGCAGGGTTATGTTTCTGGCTGG
>JALHNN010000439.1 GCA_022843505.1 Sulfuritalea sp. | reverse complement strand
TGAAGAAGCGGAAGCACTCCCCCGGCCCGTCGCTGCAATACGTTACGCCGGGATTGAACACGCAGCCGTCGTTCAGCTCATGCAGGTAGGCCGGGGCCGGTTTGTCGCGCACCATCAGCACCCAGTCGGGGGTTCTGGTCGCTGCGATCAGGTCGCCCAAGGCCTGCGTACCGGTGAGTAGGGGCAGGCTGAACTCTGCGGCAAGGGGCGCGTGGGCCGGCGCTTGGGAGGCCACGGCGTCCAGCTGGCCGGCGTCCTTCCGGCCCTGCAGGAAGGCTCGGGCCTGCTCCGCGGTGATAGTTGCGGAAAGCCAGGCCACATGCGTGATGTGCTGGGGCACCAGCCGGTTACGGCTCTTGCCCATGCGGTTTTCCTGGTCGTCCATGTAGGGCGTCGGCTTCTGGATGATGGAGTGCTGGTCCTTCTGGTAGGCGACCGGATCGAAGGTGTTGACCAGCCCCTTCTTCAGCTTGGGACTGTTGATCTCCTTCAGCTTGTCCGCCCACACCGGCGAGACGTCGTCCGTCTCATCGTTGGCGTCCCGGCTGGGCATGGGCAGGCAGGCGCTGCACATCTCGCACCAGTCCAGCTGCTCTTTGAAGTCCTCCGGCTTGCGCTGCCACCAGCCCGGCTCGATCGGCCAGCCTCCGGGGCCGCCCAGCGTCGCATCCATCGCCGCGGCGATTTCGCAGAAGAAGGCGCCCTTGGGGGTAATTGATGCGCTCCACAGGTTCTGCACCCAGCAGCGGTCGCGTAACTTGACCCATTCGTCATCGGGGATGCCCAGTTCCTTGCGCGTCACCATGTGGGTCTGGTGCATCGAGGGATGCGAATGATCGTTGAGCAACTGGTAGCCGAAGGTGTCCTGGATCAGCTCGAAGTTCTCGTAATAGCGCGGAGTTACGGAAGTCCACAGACCGCGATGGTTACCGTAATCGACGTGGTAGCCGTTGGCCAGGACATGGCGCATGAAATCCGCCGAGGGCTTGATCAATGTGGCGGTCGGGTCGTCAAAGCCGACGTTGGCGCGGTAGTACTCCATGAAGCGCCTGAATTCCGGATGCTGGGTCGGTTCCCCGCCCATGATGCCGACGATGCCGCGGAATCCCTTGAGCGAGTCCACCGCCTTCTTGAAGGTTTCAAAGTCCATGAAGAACGGCCGGGTGTGGTGTCCGCAGAACCGGGTACAGTTTGCGCAGCGCATCGGGCAGGCGTTGGTCAACTCGATCTGGATGACCTTCATGTCTGCGGGGGATTTCACGTCGCGGTCCTCTGAACAGCCGTCGTTTTCGGCAAGGCGGCTACGGTATCACAGCCCTGCGCGTAAGCAGCTGGTGCAAAAAGTGACGGGGCACGAAAAGTCCGATCAGGATCATGAAGGCGAGCGCGTGGGGCCAGTCGCGTCCTGCGGAAGCGCGCAGGCTTCGCAGGCACCATGTCGCCGTGGACCGGAGCAGGGTCCAGGGGCGGGAACACACTCCGGGTGTTCCTGGCCAGAACGGCAACAGTTCGGCGGCCACTTCCGCTGGCAAGGCTCGGACGGCAACTGTTCGTGGGGCCTCCGGAATCGAGCTCATCGCGGCCAGCATTCGCAGTCCATTGGCCCACTTTCCCTCACGCAGCGTTGCCCTTGCCCAGGCAAAGCGCTCCCAAGCGTCATCAGGACGCAATTTCACCAGCCGGGAACGGCAGGACGCCGCAAGGGGGTAGTTCGGCTCCCCGTCCGCCCTGTCGGCAACCGCACTCAATTGCGCGACGGCGCGCTCTTGAATTTCCCTATCGAGGCCCTGGTCGATCGGGTAGCGCTCGAGTTCGCCAAGGGCGTGCTCGACGGCATCTAGAGCAGGGCGAAGGCCCCGCGGTCGCCGTATCGCCTGCGCCGATTTTTCAATCAACAGTTCCGGAACGACATCGACCAATCCGCGCTGCTCGAGCGCTGCCAGCTCTGCCTCGGCTTCGTCGTTGCGCCCGAGTCCGCGCAATGCGGCCATGATCACTACGCGCATCGGCAACTCATGCCATAAGCCATGGAAGGGCGGATGCAGGGTAATCGCCCTCCGTGCGTGGGTGAGCGCGGAATCGTTCAAGCCCGCCGTAAGACAGCCGTGGGCAAGTTCGTAATCAGGATAAAACCAGGATGGATCGAGCGCGAGGCATTCTTGCCAGTGATCCATCGCAGACTTGCGCTGCCCCGCAAGGTGAGCGGCCAGAGCCAGACGGACACAGTCCATCCAGGCATCGCCAGCCGGAGCGATGCGCAGCAGCGCCAGCGCACGCGCTTGACGTCCCATGAAAAGCATGCTGCGCAGCAGCCAACGCCATGTCGTGGGAGTCGGAGGGACTCGCTGCGCCGCAAGCCCCTGGAGTTCGGCGGCGATGAAGCTGCTGACGCCATCAGGCAGTTGGCAATGACGTGACCGAAACTCCGCTGCGGGCGGCAGACCGTTGGCGATCACGTCCACTACCGCGTTCGCCAGGGCGTCCGTCGATTCGACAATCTGCGCCGCGCCCGACTCGTGGAACAGGGTCCGCAGCCCGCAGGCAGCGACCACGACAGGAATACCGCGCAGAACCGCTTCCAGGCAGGTCTGGGAATTGCCGCGATTGACGACGACGGCCGCTGCGGCGAACACGGTGTCCATCGGCAGTTCACGGCCGACTATGATGGCGCCGGGAATGCGTTGCGCGATGAAGGCGCGCTCCGCATCCAGGTCCTCGTTCGGATGCAGCTTGACCACGACGCGCCGCTTGGACGCATCTGCGGCCAGCGCCAGCGATTGGAGCATGGCGTCGCGAAAGCTCAATGTGTCCTTGTTGTGGATCGCGCGCCGGCTGCGTAGCGGCGAAGTCGTGTACACGATCGGTTTGCGGCCATCCTTGATTCCTAGGCGCTGCAGCGCCGCTGCCTCTTCGGGGATCGCATATGGCGCGATCCTTTCGTAGGCGGGCAGCCCGCTGACACGCAGCATGTCTCGGGAATACCCAAGGGCGAGAAAGCGCTCGAACTCGTCGGGCGATGCAACAAAAAGCCGGTCGAACGGAGCATCGTAGTTGCTGATGTCCATGGCATTCAGCCCAAGCTGCGCAACTTCCTCGATTGCCGCGACGGGAATGCTTTGCGCCTTCGCCCAGGCAAACAACTCCAGGGCGAATGGCTCGAATACTGCACCCAAAACCAGCACCGATGCTTCCTTCGGCAGACTGATTTCAAAC
>JALHNN010000438.1 GCA_022843505.1 Sulfuritalea sp. | reverse complement strand
ACCAGGGCAGGGCGACGTCGTGGCGCTCGAAATGGGTGGCGATCGGCAGCAGCACATCGGCCCACAGGCCCGAAGGCGTGATGGTCGAATCCGAGCAGACCACCAGCTCGAGCTTCTTGATCGCCTCGATTTCCTTGTTGATGTTGGTCAGCTGGTTAAACCAGTCCGAGCCGTGCCAGAAGATGGCCTTGATGTTCGGGATCTTGCCGTCGAGCTCGTCGTCGCGCGGCCAGCAGCCGATTTCCTCGCGCTTGACGTTCGGGTAGTTGAGCACGCAGTGCGCCCAGCGGTCGGACTTGATCGAGGCATACCAGACATTGGCGTAGTCGTCATAGGGGTAGGCCACGGATTCCGCGTGCCAGCCCTTGCCCACGCCCTCGGCGCAGCCGCCGAGGATGCCGATGTTGCCGGTCATCGCCTGCAGCGCCGCCGCCATGCGGTTGTACTGCTCGCCGTAGGCGTTGCGCCCAGGTGCCCACGAGGCCTTCAGTGCCGCCGGCTTGGTCTTGGCGTACATGTCGGCGAGCTTCCTGATGTCGGCCGCCGGCACGCCGCAGATCTTCTCCGCCCACTCGGGGGTCTTCGGCGTCTTGTCGTTGGTGCCGAGGATGTAGTCCTTGAAATTCTCCTGGCCCTTGGCCCAGTCCGGCATGGTGCCGGCATCCATGCCCTGGACGAAGCGGTCGATGAACTTCTGGTCTTGCAGGTTGTTGGCGAAGATGTGGTGCGCCATGCCCGCCAGCATCGCGGCGTCGGTGTTGGGCCGGATCGGGATCCACCAGGCGTCGTAGGCGGCGGCCGAGTCCGTGTACTGCGGATCGACGACGACGAACTTGCAGCCCTTCTGCTTGGCCAGGCGCATGTAGTAGAAGGTGTTGCCGCCGTGGAAGGTGTAGGCCGGGTTCCAGCCCCACATGATCACTAGCTTGGAATGGGCGAAGGCGTCGTCCTCGTTGCCGTCCTCGATGTTGCCGAAGGTCATGCGCGAGGAGAAGGTGGTGCCCTGGTAGCTGGGCACCGACCAGGAGTTGGTGCGACAGCCGAAGACGCCGAGGAAGCGCGACAGCAGGCCCTCGATCTGGTCCGACTTGTGCAGCACGCCGTAGGAGGTGCCGGCATAGCCCTGGTCGAGAATGGCCGTCGGACCGTACTTGGCCTTCAGCTCGATCATCTTCTTCGCAATATGGTCCAGCGCCTGGTCCCAGGTGACGCGCTTGAAGCGGCCCTCGCCGCGCTCGCCGACGCGGATCATCGGGTACAACAGGCGCTCGGGCGAATACAGGCGCGAGCGGTAGGAACGGCCGCGCAGGCAGGCGCGCAGCTGGGGTTCCTCGACCGTGTCCTTGCCGATGGCGCCGCGCTCCTGGTAGCGGCCGTCATCGGTGGACAGGCGGACGATGACGTCGCCCTTCTTGTGCGCCACCAGCATGTGGCGCGAGCCGCAGTTGTGGTCGCAGCTAGTCACCACCGTGGTCAGCTGGTCATCGGTCAGGTAGGGCTCGTAGGCGAAGGCCTGCGCCGACTTGTCCTGGGTCGCGACCTCCAGCAAACCGCCGGCACCGGCCAGGGCCGCCCCGGCAGCCGTGGTCTTGATGAAGCTGCGGCGCGCGGGATTGAGTATCTCTGGCGTTTTCATGGGTAATGTTTTCATCTCAGTGAGCCCCGGGCGTCTTGCTCGCCGCCGTGGTCAGGAAGCGCAGCTCGGAATGCTTCGGGCGCAAGCGCGCCCACTCCGGCGTCACCTCGGGCATGCTCGGCCACGGGTTGCGGGCGTAGGGGTAGGCGATCCGGTACCAGGCGCGCCCGCCGTGGCAGCCGTAGCAGACGTCGCCGCCCTGCTTCTTCGCCGCGCCTTCGCGCGCTGCCGCCTCGATGGCCTCGGCGTTGAGGTAGCTGACCTGGTGGCGGTTGCTGCGGATCGCGGTATGGCAGCCGAGGCAATCGTTCTGGAACATGTCCCTGGCCTCTTTCCACGGTGCGGGCAGGCCCATGATTTCCTTGGCCGGGAACTGGCCGTGGCACTTGAGGCAGGTGGTCTCGGGATTGACCTGCTTGCGCAGGGTGAAGCCGGAATCGGCCTGCGGCGTCGTGTCGGCGGCGCCGCCCTGGGCTTCCTCGCGCGGGTCATGCCCCTGGTGGCAGGTGGTGCACGACAGCTTCATCAGCTTCGTGGCCATCGGCGTCACCAGGTGGCGGCGATGGAAGCCGTCCTGTTCGCCGCTGTAGGTGCTGGTGAGCTGGTACCAGGCGATGCTGTCGGCGGCGCGCACGCCGGCCGGCGAGGCGACGCGCGGCTTGTCCTCGAGGACTTCCTTGTGGCAGGCCAGGCATTGCGCATCCGTCGCCGTATCGATGGCCGGCTTGAAATGGAGCGGGCTGTAGCTGGCGCGCAGATGCTTGCCGCCGAGGTCGGCGATGCGATCGCGCTCGCTGGCCTGGCGGGCGTCGACGCCGGCCTTGAGGCCGAAAGCCGAGGCGGCGAGCACCAGGGCAACGAGTATCCATTTGATCGAGTTCATGGTCGATTCAGGGTTTGGTTTTGGCCGGAGGGACGTGCATGCCGCGCAGGTCGTAGTACCCTGGCATGCCGCGCTGGTCGAACGGGGTGTACCAGGCGCCCTGGCTGTCGAGGAATTTCAGGCTCGGTGGCAGCGGTTCGACTACACCGGTCAATGCCGCCTTGCGCCATTCGGCACTGGCGTTGAAGGTCTTGAGCACCGGAGCGCCGGCCGGACGTTGATGGGGTGCGCTGCCGGCAACGTAGCGCTCGCCCGCAAGGACAGCGGGGGCCACCGACAGCAGGGAAAGAGTCAGTACGCCAAGACAGCAGGCCAGGGCATTGCGCTTGCGGGAGTTCATGCGTGCCTCACAAAAAAAACGCGGAGCGGGAAAACCCGGCTCCGCGCTTGCTACCAATCTGCCTTGGGCAGAGCCAACAATTACTTCTTGGCGTCCTTCTTGGCGTCCATGCCGGACATGCCGCCCATGCCGGACATACCCTTCTGGTCCTTCTTGGCATCCATGCCGGACATGCCCTTCTGGTCCTTCTTGGCGTCCATGCCAGCCATGCCGCTCATGCCCTTCTGGTCCTTCTTGGCGTCCATGCCAGCCATGCCGCTCATGCCGGACATGCCCTTCTGGTCCTTCTTGGCGTCCATGCCGGACATGCCCTTCTGGTCAGCAGCAATGGCGGCGCCAGCGACAGCAACGATGGAAGCAAC
>JALHNN010000437.1 GCA_022843505.1 Sulfuritalea sp. | reverse complement strand
CATAGCGATCTGGATCACCGAGTCGATGCTGTCGGAGTGCCGCAGCGCTTCCGGCCCTAACTGAAGCGAAAGCCTGGCGCCGATCGGGCGCGGCCGCAGCGACTCGACCGCGGCCCGCCCTTCCTCCGAAATGCGTGCGGTGAACATCACCGCCGACAGGTCATCGGCCTGCCCCGCGTCGACCGCGGCGCGAATCAGGGTCTCCATTCGCAGGCCCGGTTCCGTGGCCGCAAGAAGGGCAGCGATCGATTGCGCCGAGTCCGCAGCGCAGAAAGCTGGGCTTTCCCAGATGCCGTCGGAACACAGCAACAACTGGCCGCCGGGATCGCAAACCATCCGGCGCGGCTCGAACAGGGCAGGATTGTCATCGTTCAGCCCCAAAGCCATCTGCATCGAGTCGATGCGCTGGCTTACCCGCCCTTCAGCATCAAGAAGCAAGGCAGGGGGATTGCCGCCGTTCCAGATTTCGAACATGCCGCTCGCCGGGTCGACGCTCGCCAGGGTGGCGGCGACGAAGCGATCGAGCGGCAGCAGGTCGCGCACCCGTCGATTCAGTTCGCGCGCCACGGTGGCCAGCGCGCAACCCTTGCGCGACATGCCATCGAAGGGAAAGAACAGGGGCAAAATGTTGATCGCCGCCGGCAGGCCATGACCGACGGCGTCCGCCAGGAGAATATGCAGGTGCCCGGCCGGGGTGCGCCGCGCCAGCACCATGTCGCCACTGAAAACGGCCGAAGGCACGACCCGGTATTGCAGGAAGCGGCCGTCCGGTGGTTCGGTATGCGCGAGGACCCGGTCCAGAACATGCGAGGCCATCTCGCCCTCTCGATTCATGGCCTGCACCAGCTGTTCCACGTTCTGCCGTTCCTCGCGCAGCTGGCGCTGGATCTGAACCAGGCGGATGAAGGCGCGCAATTTGGCGCGCAGGAGCGACAAGTCGATCGGTTTGGAAATGAAATCGTCACCGAGATCGAGGCCCTCGATCATGGTCTGTTGGTCCGCGACCGAGGTCAGGAACAGCAGGGGCGTGCGCGGCTTGCCGGGATTCGCGTTGATCCGCCGCGCCGACTCGAGACCATCCATGGTCGGCATCACGATGTCCATCAGCACCAGATCCGGACGTTCCTCGCGGTGCAGTTCCACGGCACGCGCGCCATCCCCGGCGAGCACCACGGTATGGCCTTCCTGGCGCAGGAAGGCCTCGAGGATCTGCCGGTTCACGCGCTGGTCATCGGCCACCAGGATCTTGATCCCGGAGCCGCCGCCAGAGGACGCGTCGGGCGTGACCAAAGTCGGCGAATCCACGGTGTTCAGGTGATGGTAAAGAGCTTCTCGAAGTGGGCGATATCCAGTGCCTGGCGCACCATGCCCCGCGGCTTGGCCAGCACCACGCCGAGCTTGGCGCCCATGGCGCGTTCGCGCAACATCAGCAGCATGCCCAGCGCCGAGCTATCCACATAGTCGAGGCCCATCAAATCGACGACCAGTTCGTCGATGCCGCCCTGCCGCAGAACCTGGTCGACCGCTTCTCGAAATTCACGATGTGCGCTGAACTCGAATCGTCCGCTCAAACGCAGGATCGCACGCTGGCCGTCCGTTCTTGTCGCTATCTGCATGCCAAGCTCCCTTGCTCGCTTGAAAAACCCCCTCCGCGCCGAACTCGACGGGCAGCGGTGGATCGGTTCAGGCCGGGTATTCCCGGCCTTCCTTGACAGGAATGATGCCGCATGAAACCGGGCCCTGGCGACAGACTACGTATATTCCGCAGTTTCCCGCGTAATTCACGGATAAACAATCCAGCCGTCGTTTGTCACCATTCGCACCCAAGAGGGACTGCGCAAGGCGGTTCCCGTTTCCACTCCGGCGGTTCACCCCCGAGCAAGGACTGGCAATGATCGAATTTGGCAAACTACCCTGGCTGGGCCTGGCCTGGCTGGTACTGGTCGGCGTCGTGTCCGCCCTGGGTGCCGACGGATCGCCCGGCGTGGCGTTATGGGGTCCCCTCCTGGCAGCCGGCGTCGGCTGGTTCGCGCTGGCGTCCCTGGCCGGCGGCAATGCCCGCCGGCGGCTCGAACAGTTCGCAAGCACGGACCAGGATGGGCGGCAGATGCTCGATGAGTTCCGTACCCTGATAGAAGAATGCTCGCGCCAGTTCTCCGGCCAGATGAACATCCTGCACAACGAACTGGGGCAGGTCCAGACACTGCTCGGCGAGGCGATTGGCAACCTGACCGGCAGCTTCACCAACATGCACGAAAGCACCCGCCGCCAACGCGACGTCACGCTTGCCGTCACCTCGGGCGCCGATGAAAGCAAGAGCCGCCGTCAGTTCGACGATTTCGTCAAGGACACCTCCGTCGTGATGCAGCGCGTGGTCGACAGCATCGTCAACAACAGCAGGCTTGGCGTGGAACTGGTCGAACTGACCGACAGCATCGCCTCCCGCACCCGCGACGTGCAATCCATCCTTTCCGAAATCGGCGCCATAGCCAAGCAGACCAACCTGCTGGCGCTGAATGCCGCCATCGAGGCCGCGCGTGCCGGCGAAGCGGGGCGCGGCTTTGCCGTGGTCGCGGATGAGGTGCGGGATCTTTCGGGCCGCACCAGCCAGTTCAGCCAGCAGATCAACACCGTGATCCAGAACATGCAGGTCACCGTGAAGCAGACCGAAGAGGCCATCCAGCGCATGGCCAGCCACGACCTTTCCTTCGCCTTTGAATCGAAGAAGAGCGTCGAAGAGATCGTGGCCACCATGGAGAAGCAGAACCAGCAGCGCGGCACGGCCATCGGCCAGCTCGCCGGCATTGCCGACGAGGTAGAGATTGAGGTCGGTCGCGCCGTCACCGCCCTGCAGTTCCAGGACATCGTTTCCCAACTGCTCGGTCATGCCTCCCGTCGCGCCCAAGCCATCGACGATGTTTCGCAGCACCTGGCTTCCATGGCACAGACCCTGCAGCGCCAGGGCGCCACGGCCGACACGAAGGGCATCCTGGAGTCGCTCAAGGCGGAAACCCGGCGCGTTTCAGAGCGCCTGCAGGACATGGCCGACGTCACCGCCAGGAACCCCGTTTCCCAAACCGAGATGAGTCAAGGCGGCGTCGAACTCTTTTGACCGATCCGCCCCCCCAGGAGCCCGCAAATGACAAAAGCCGTACTTGCCGTACACGATTCTCCTTCAAACCGTCAGATTGTCACCGTAACACTGAAGAACGCTGGCTACGAAGAGG